>NZ_JBIUHC010000053.1:0-60783 GCF_044627735.1 Cupriavidus sp. CuC1
CGCGGCGGTGCCCGTTACAACGGAATCAAAATCCTCCACTTCAACAGAAGGAGATGTAGTATGAAACGAGATAGTTGAGAAGCAACCAGAACCCATTGCGGTCCCACAGCAACAGCTTGACGCGGTTGCGCCGACGGTTATGGAAGGCGTAGACGGCGCGGGCAAAGGGATCAAGCTGCATCGACTGCTCGACCAGCGCAACCAACCCGTTGATCCCGAGACGGAAATCCACGGCATTGCGGTGAAGGTAGACCCGCACGTCGGAGCCAAATCGGAACATCACGCGCTCCCAACGCTTCGATCATCGCCTTCACCAGCGCAACGTCCTGCCCGCCGCATTCAAGTTCGACCGTCACGCCGTTGGGTAGCCGCGCCCTCAGTAACGCTGGTGCCAGAGACGGGCGCTGCGATGGTCGCGTGCGAGCAGGCGCCTGGGGCGGCAGACATCCGTGCACCGCCGGCGATTCCGTGACGCGCATCCCGTCGCTCACCTCAACGACCGGCACGAACGCCGGCAGCGTAGACCCCGTAACCGCGGCGGCTTCATTTGCCACCTGGTGCAGCCGAATCCACTTGCGCAACTGGTTCGTATTGATACCGACCTTGAGAGCCATCCCGGCTACCGATACCCCAGGCCAGACACGCCTCGACCAATTGGCGCTTGTCCCTTCGGTCAAAGTCCCGCTTTCCGTTGGAGCGAATACGGATCACCCTCAGCGGCGGAACGTCAAACTCGGATTCCATCATGATTGCGTCCGCAAATAGTGGTTGCGGACGCAAGCCTGCCCACTCTCAGCCGCAAATACTAGGTGGGGTCAATTTCGCGCTTACCGTTTTTCGGAGCTTGCACCGGACGTGACCCTTAGCATTCATGTTGCCTCGACCAATCCCATCGAGCGAGGAATACTCGACGGGACCTTTCAAGTTGGCATCGTCCCGAGCTACCGTAGTTCCAAGGCCCTGAGCTACGTAGAACTGTTTGGTGAGACGATGCTTCTGTACTGCGGTGCGAATCACCCACTCCATGGCGCGGATCACGGCGGGCTAACCTGGCGGAAGCTGCAGTCCTATGCGTTTGCTGCACTGGGCTTCGTGTCTCCCAATATGGAGATCAGTCACAGAGCTGGGCTATCGCGAAAGGCAACGGCCTTCGATCAAGAAGCTATCGCACTCCTGGTCTTGTCGGGTCGTTTTCTGGGCTTCCTGCCGGACCACTACGCGGGCGAGTTCGTAGCCAGTGGCGCAATGCAGCCAGTTGCACCGAAGAGATTTCGCTATGCGTGCAGATACTCGAGTGTGCTACGCCTTTCGCCACAGCCATCCCGCGCCGCACTGCTTTTCCAGGAGTGCCTCGTATCGGCACACGCCGCTAAGCCCACTGATTCTTGACTTGAGGCGAAGAAGAAGTGTGCGATGTGTATTGCTTGTGGCCCGCTGACGCGGGTTTTGGCGCTTGCTGGGCGGGGTTTTCATGCTTCTAGCTGCTGATGCAGAATAGCGTGAGTGGGCGGTGTTTTAGCGCTTCTAGCTGCTGGCGCGGCTGTACGGTGTCAACATCGTACAGCCGCGACAGCAGCTAGAAGCATCAAAACCCCGCCCTAAAAAGACACCCCCGCGTCAGCGCGGCTAGACAGTGTCCCGTTCCCAAAACGATGCGTGCCCGCGCAACCAGCGACGCCGGGATACTCCGCAAACGCGCCATCGACGCAAGTTGAGACCGCTCGTCTTCGCTCAACACCAGATCCAGCTTCGGTCGTCCCATTGGCATGTTGGCATCTCCCGTTCGTCGATACCAACATCCTACAAAAATATAGATCCGCTAACAACGGAACGGGACACTCGCTTCCACATCCACGACAAAGGATGCCCATGTCTCATCTGACGGTCCGCTTTGACAATGGCCTTGCCACTATCGTCCCGGATCGCCCTCCGGCTTGCGCTCGTGGGCCTGCTTGACCGAATTCAAGCGGATTCAGCCCTGGGGCGGCGCTTCCGGCAGCGTGAGCACGCCCTTGGCGCACAGCTCCTGCAGCCGTTCGTCGCTCATCGAAAGCAGCCGGCGCAGCACGTCGCGCGTACCCTCTCCCAACGTGGGCGGCGCGTTACGGATAGGCAGACGCTGGCCGTCAAGGCGGTAAGGCGGCGCGAACACCGGCGTACTGTTCGACACCGGGTGCGGCATGTCGCGCAGCAGGCCGCCCAGGCGCGTGCGCTCACTGGTCAGCGCCTCGTGCAGGCCGGCCACCTTGCCACACGGAATGCCGCAGGCCGTCATGCGCTGGAGCAGCAGGTCGCGCGCAAAGCTGCGAATCAGCCCCGTAAGCAGTGGCGTCAACGTAAGCCGGTTCCTGGTACGCTCCACACCGGTCGCAAAGCGGGGGTCCTCGACGATATCGGGGCGCTGGATGACTTGGCGGCAGAACTTGTCGAACTGGGCGTTATTGCCCACGGCGATGATTAGGGGACCGTCGGCGGCCTCGAACATGCCATAGGGAACGATGGAGGGATGGGCGTTGCCATAGCGCGCGGGATCATGCCCGAGAAGCATCGCATCCAATCCGTAGTAGCCGGTGACCATGATGCCGCAGTCGTAAAGCGCCATCTCGATGAGCCTGCCGCGGCCTGTGCGTTCGCGGCGAAACAGCGCGGCCAGCACGGCTTGCGCCGCGTACATGCCGGTCATCATGTCGACCACGGCCACGCCGAACTTGAGCGGCGGCTGCCCGGCCTCGCCGTTCAGGGCCATCAGCCCCGCTTCGCCCTGGATAACCAGGTCGTAGCCGGGGCGCGTGGCCTCGGGGCCGCTGCTGTCATAGCCGGCCACTGCGCAGTAGATGAGGTCGGGCCTGAAGGCCTTGAGCCGCTCGTAGCCCAGACCCAGCTTTTCGGCGCCGCCAGTCTTGAAGTTGTGGATCACCACATCGAATTGCGGCAGCAAGTCATGGATGATCTGTACGCCTTCCGGGCTTTGCAGGTCCACCGTGATGGACCGCTTGTTGCGGTTCATGCTGTTGTAGTAGGTCGTCTCGGTCTTGCCGATGCGCATGCCCCAGTCGCGCGTGTCGTCGCCGCGCCCCGGGTGTTCGACCTTGACCACCTCGGCACCAAAGTCAGCAAGCACCTGGCCGCACAGCGGACCGGCGAACACGCGCGAGAGATCGAGCACGCGCACGCCTTCGAGCGGGAAGTCGATGTCTCGGGATGGTTCGATAAAGGTCATAGGTTTGTCTGCCAGGCGCACGCAGCGACGAGCGCTCTGTGCCACATGAAAATTCCTGGTTCACTCAGCCGCCCGGCGCATCGTCAGCGCGCTTGCGGATACGTTCGGGCACTGGCACACTTCATCAAACTACGGATTGCCCGCGCAAACGCTCAATGACGTGATCGTCGTAGCCAAGCACAGTCTTCAGAACGCTTTCCGTATGCTCGCCAAGCATCGGCGGATGCAAAACCGTCTCAGGCGGTGTAACGCTCATTCTGACCGGGTTCCGCACCAGGTGAACGGTACCGCCGAGCGGATGCCCGGTCTCCACCTTCAGGCCTCGCGCCCTCACCTGCTCGTTCTCGAACACTTCCGCCAGATCATTGATGGGACCACATGGCACGCCCTCTTCTTCCAGCAGCGCAATCCACTGATGCTTGCCGCGCGTGCGAACCATTTCTGCCAGGAGCGGCACAAGCGTGTCCCGGTTGAGCACGCGCGCCGGGTTGGTCGAGAAACGTACGTCATCCGCCAGCTCGCCCCTGCCGCCGGCCAGAACAAACTTCCTAAACTGGCCGTCGTTTCCAACAGCAACAATGATCCAGCCATCGCTCGCCTCGAACGCCTGGTAGGGGACGATCGTCGCGTGCGCATTGCCCCAACGCTTCGGCGCAGTGCCGCTCGTCAGGAAGCTCGCACTCACATTGGCCAGCATCGCCACCTGCACATCCAGCAGCGCCAGGTCGATGTACTGTCCCTCCCCCGTACGATCACGGTGTGCCAACGCCGCGAGCACTGCAGCAGTCGCGTACATGCCCGTCATCAGATCTGCAATCGCAACTCCCGCCTTCTGGGGTCCCCCGCCCGGGCGGCCATCGTGTTCACCCGTGACGCTCATGAAGCCGCCCAAACCCTGAACGATGAAATCGTAGCCGGCTCGCGAGGCATATGGCCCGGTCTGCCCGAAACCGGTGATGGAGCAATAGATGAGGTCTGGCTTGATTGACTTCAGCGACGCGTAGTCGAGCCCATACTTCTCCAACTGGCCGACCTTGTAGTTCTCCAGAATGACATCGCTCCGGGCCGCGAGTTGGCGCACGATCGCTTGCCCCTCCGGTGTGGCAATGTCGACCGTCACCGATCGCTTGTTCCGGTTGGCAGCAAGGTAGTAGGCGGCCTCGCGTGTCTCTTCCCCGTCCGGTGTCTTGAGGTACGGCGGCCCCCAGTGGCGCGTGTCGTCCCCAACGTTCGGGCGCTCAATCTTGATGACATCGGCCCCAAAGTCGGCGAGCGTCTGGGCACACCAAGGCCCGGCAAGAACACGCGTGAGATCCAGCACGCGGATGTGTTTGAGTGCACCCATTTGAAGCTATTCCTGTTGATTGAAATTCACTGTGCGAACCACTCGCCAAGCCACTCGCGTCTGCTGGCGCTCACGCGGGCTCCGACTCTGACATGGGCACGGCCGATTGCTGCCTGCGAACCAGGAGTGGTACGCCAACCAGGAGGATGGCCGCTGCCAACGCCTGGACACCCGCAGCGGAGAAGAAACCACTGGCATAGGTGCCGGAGATATCGCGCACGTAGCCGATCAGCCACGGCGTCAGAAACCCTGCGACATTGGCAATCGAACTGATGAGCGGCACGCCCAGTGTCGCGGCCTTGCTGTCCATGAAGCGCACCGGGATCTGCCAGAACAGAGAGATTCCGGCACCTGTGCCCGCCAAGGCGAGAACCAGCGTGGTGAACGTCGCGACACGGCTGTCGTGCCAGACGAGCGCCAGCACCACGATGCTGGAGACGCTGACGGCCGACGCAATCACGCAAGCCAGACGGATGTCCTGATATCGGCTAACGAAAGACGAGAATGCTATGTTGCCGACGGCGCCGAGTACGCAAATCGCAGCGATCACGTTGCCGATCGCACCGTACCCACCGAAGCCGGCCTCGCTCAGGATTGTCGGTGTAAAGAAGCTCAGTGCAGCATTGGACGTCAAGATCCCGAAATAGGTTGCCGCGAGTACCCAGGTGACCGGATTGCTCAGCAATGAGGTCGATCTCGTAGCCGGAGAGATAAACCGCTTACGGTCGCGCTCCAGGTCCATCCGGATAAGGCGCCTCTGCTCTACTGATAGCCAACGTGCGGCATCCGGGCCATCGGGAAGGATGGCGAACACCACGCCGGAAAGCAGTATCGTCGGAACAGCCTGCACAAGGAACATCCATCGCCACCCGGCAAGGCCCCAAAGTCCGGTCATGTGGTCAAGCACAAAGCCGCCGGTCAGCCCGACGGCAACCGTCGAGCAGATCGCCGCAGAATGAAAGATGCTGAAGTTCCGCGTGCGTCGCTGCGTGGGGAACCACTGGTTCAGGTAAAGAATGACACCCGGATAAAAACCCGCCTCGAAAGCGCCAAGCAAGAACCGTAGTGCGTAGAACATGGAGGTGGATTTGACAAACATCATGGCGACACTGGTTACTCCCCAACCGAGAGCAATCGCCGAGATCGTTGCCCGAGCGCCGACGCGACTCTGGATCATCGAACTCGGCACGCCCATTACCACATAACCGAGGAAGAACAACCCCGCACCAAATCCATAGACGGTCTCGCTGAAGCCCAGGTCCGGCAGCATCTGCAACTTCGCGAATGCTACGTTCGCCCGGTCCACCCACGCCAACATCCATAGAGCGAACAGGATCGGCAAGATACGCCATTCGGACGACCTATACGCGTTGCGCAATGCGGAATCAGCGTCGATTCCGGCCACTGGCGCATCCGCTTCGAACGACGAGTTCATGACAATGTCTCCTTGTGAGGCGTCCCAGGCTGGGTGCCGCCTCAATTGATATCTATGGCTCCGATCGGCGGCGCGCGTGCTGGCGCGCTCACTCCCACTTGGCCGGAAGGACCTCACCGCGGTTCTCACCGAAGCCGATCCGCGCGTATCCCGGCCGCTCGCACCAACCCGTCATCACCACGACATCGCCATCTTCGAGAAAAGACCGGGTCTCTCCGGTGCGTAACTGGATGGGCGCACGCCCCGCTTTGGTCAGTTCGATGAGCGCGCCTGCCTCTGCGGGCGACGGACCCGAAATGGTTCCACTGCCCAGCAGGTCACCGCTTCTCAAGTTGCACCCCCCTACGGTGTGATGGGCAACCATCTGGGCGACGGTCCAATACTGGTGACGAAAGCTTGTTCGTGAAACGGGCGTGGGAGGAACATCGCTGAGGCGATGGCTCTTCGTTTCCAGCGCAACCCCGAGCTGAATATCGATCGCACCGCTTTCCAGCGTGTCCGATGAAGTCAGGTACGGGAGCGGCGACGGGTCGCCGGATGGCCTCTCCCACGCAACGCGAAACGGTGCGAGCGCATCCATCGTGACAATCCACGGGGAAAGCGTCGTGGCGAAGTTCTTGGCGAGAAATGGCCCTAACGGGGCCGATTCCCAGGACTGAATGTCGCGCGCCGACCAATCGTTGAGCAGGCATAGCCCAAACACGTGCTCATCGGCCTTGTCGACGGGAATGCGCTTGCCCTGCTCGTTGCCCACCCCGATGAAGATGCCCAGTTCCAGTTCATAGTCGAGTCGGGCGCTGGGTCCCAGCACGGGGCCTTCACCTACCACCACGCGTTGGCCGAACGGCCTTCGAACCGTCTGTCCCGATGTGCCAATGCTCGACACGCGACCGTGATAGGCTACCGGCATCCATTGGAAGTTTGGCGACAGGATGCCGTCCGGCCGCAACAACTTGACGATGTTGCGCGCGTGATCAATGGATGTGTAGAAATCCGTGTAGTCGCCGATCTGCGCGGGCAAGCCATATTCGACCTCTGCCTGCGGCACCAGCGACCGCCTGAGCAAGTCGATTCCGACCTTCACGCGCGCGTCAAAGCACTCAAAAAGTGCATGACGCAACGCACGCCACGCACCTGGCCCCATGGCGAAGAAGTCATTGAGCGTGGATTGCATGCACGCGCGGGCAGCCTGTTCGGCGAGGCCGGACAGGGCCCCGCCTTGCACCAGCGCGGCGAGGTCGATCACCTGGTCACCGAGCGCGACGCCGCCCCGGAATGCCTCGCCGGTGCCCAGCCGGCGAAAGACGGCAAACGGCAGGTTCTGCAGCGGGAACGGCGTGCCGTCCTGGTTCGCCGATTCCAGCCAGCTTCGCGCGGCAGGGTCGTGCGTATGATCAAGCTTCATCAAAGTCCCCGCGCAGGCTCTTCCGGCTCAGCAGGATCCGGCGCTCCCGCAGCGACTGGATCTTCGCCGGCTCCATGTTGCGCTCGCTCAGCAGCTCAATGTTGTGCTCGCCCTGGAATGCCGGAATGCCCGGAGCCGGCAGCGTTGCCGTGCTGAAGCGCCACGGCGGGCCGGGCATCCGCATCGTCCCTCCGGTGCGGTCGTCAACCTCCACGATTGCGCCCCAGTGCTGCGCCCACTCCGACTCCGCAAGTTCGCTCGTGGAGCGCACAACGCCAATGGCAAGTCCTTGCTCGCTGACCTGTGCCTGCAGTTCGTCGAGGTCGTTGAACGTGAGGATCCACGCCCTGACCTCTGCAAGCAGCGCCTCCAGGTTCTGCCTGCGTAGCGGCGCGCTGGCAAAACGCGGATCCAGCAGCAGGTCGGTCCGGCGCATCATCGAGCAATAGCGAAGGAACATGGGTGAGTAGATCGGGCTTGCCGCGATCGTCACCTGACGCCCGCCGGGAAGCGGGAAGATGTGGGACTCCGGTGCACTTAGCGCGGGGGGCTCGCCGTTGGTGTCGACCCCCGAGAGCTGTGCACCGGCGCGCTCATTGACGGCGAGCATGGTGGCCGCCATCGACACGTCGACATGCTGCCCTTCGCCAGTCCGATTTCGATGCTGCAATGCCGCCAGGACAGCGATCGCACCGTGCAGCCCCGTATAAACGTCGGCGTGGCTGCACGCATCGTTGCGCAATGCGTCGGCTTCAAATCCATAGTGCTCGCGCAGAATGTCCGTCAGGCCGGTCTCGGCCTGCACTGTCGGCGCAAAGGCGGGGCGATTCTTCCATGGACCAGTTTGCCCATACCCGCTCATCGAAACGTAAACGACGGTCGGATTGAACTCTCGCACCTGCTCATATCCGAGGCCAAAGCGCGTGAGCGTTCCGGGTCGGAAGTTCTCGACAATGATATCGGCTTCGCGGCACAGATCGGTCACGATCTCGCGAGCCTCTGGCCAGTTCAGGTCGAGACTCAGATTGCGCTTACCCGCATTCTGCTGCGCGTAGTACACGGACATCGTGCCGATGTGCGGCACGCCACCACGGCCGGTATCGCCGCCGGGCGGCTCAATCTTGATCACTTCGGCGCCCAGGTCGCGCAACGTCTTGGTGCAAAGCGGGCCAGCAAGAACCCGTGTGAAGTCAATAACCTTCAGTCCATCCAGTGGAGCGCCCATGATCAGTTCCCCTCGAAGACGGCCGAGCCGGGACCGGATTTCGCAAAAGCCTGAAGACCGCGCTTCTGGTCGGCGCTTGCCCACATCATGTTGCTGATCTCCGTCTGATGGGCATCGGCCCCGGCGATACCGCTGCGCGCCGAGTAGTTGGCCAGCTGCTTGATGCCCTTGAGTGCCACGGTCGGACCGGCCGCCAACTGGCGCGCCCATGACATCGATACCGCAGGCAGGTCGGCTTCGGCCGTCACAAGGTTGATGACACCCCAGCGCTCAAGCACTGCGGGGTCGTGCCGCCGGCCGAACATGGCCATCTCCTTGGCACGCGCGGGACCGACGCGCTGGACAACACGCTGGACACCCCCGAGCAGCGGCAGCAGGCCAAGGGATGCCTCGGCCATGCCGAAGAATGCCGTGTCCGCGGCCACGATCATGTCGCAGGTCAGCGCGAGTTCGACACCGCCGCCGAGTGCCCCCCCGTGCACCGCTGCGACGGTGGGAATAGGCACGTTCTCGAGTGCGTCGAGCAAGGCATCGAATCCGGCCTGGTCGCGTCGCCGCCCTCCCCCGGCAAAGCCGGCTACGTCCGCGCCGGCGCAAAAGTGGCGCATCCCGCTGCGCAGCAGGATGGACCGACAGCCTTCTTCCACCGCATTGGTGTAAGCACTCAGAAGAGCCTTCAGGAAGGTGTCTTCGATCAGGTTGTGGGGCGGCTTCGCCATTGTGACGACGCCAACTGCGCCATCCTTTTCAAACACGACAGTGCTCATTTTTTGTCCTGAATGGAAGGCCGGATTGTGCCGGCATGTTGCTCACGAGATCAGTTCGATGAAGACGTCGCAAACGCAGATCGTCGCCACGTGCAACTCATATTAACAGTGTT
This sequence comes from Cupriavidus sp. CuC1, assembly GCF_044627735.1. Lineage (NCBI taxonomy): Bacteria > Pseudomonadati > Pseudomonadota > Betaproteobacteria > Burkholderiales > Burkholderiaceae > Cupriavidus > Cupriavidus sp. CuC1. The sequence goes on from NZ_JBIUHC010000053.1 coordinate 9,511, forward strand.
AACATGAGCCGCTATCAGGGTATTCCCGGGTCGATTGACGGATGTAGCGAGTGAGTACCCTACCGCTTTACTTTCTGCGCCGTCTCGAGCGCACAGCCGGCCGCGCCGGAATCCTCTACGTTATTGCGCGCAGGCCACGCCTATAATCTGCCCTTCCGACTGACCAGACCCTGTCGACATCGTGACTGCCAAATCGCCTGCCCCCGCCGCCGCGCCTTACCACCATGGCAACCTGCGCAATGCACTGATTGCCGAGGGACGTCGCGCGCTCGAGGAAATCGGTGCGCGGGAATTGAGCCTCCGATACCTGGCGCGTGCTGTGGGCGTCTCCGAGGCCGCCCCCTCCCGACACTTTGCAGGCAAGGAAGGACTGCTGGCCGCCATTGCCGCGGACGGATTTCGCGAGTTGGCCGCCTTGCGCATGGAGATCCTGGCGTCAGATGACACGCCAATGTCCACGGCATACCGGATGATGCGAACCTACGTGGAATTCGCCAAACGCCACAAGGGACTGTTCGACTTGATGATCGGGCCACGCCTGGTTGCGCGCGATTCATATCCGGAGCTGACCGAACAAAACATGAAGTCCTTCAGCCTGTTCGCGTCATCTGTCGAGAGAGTCGCGATCGACAATGGCTGGCCGAAACGATCTCTCACGCTTGTCACCCATGCAGCCTGGAGCACGGAACATGGGCTCGCCACACTAATCCTGTCGGACCGCGTACCGAGATCAGATCTGCCGGTCCAAGTGGAGCAGATGATTGAGTTCTCAATCACCCTGTTCCTCAGCGCCGTGATGAGCGGGCCGGAGCATCTCCAACGGATCATCGAACAGCTACCCGCTTCGCGCAAACACATTGCGGCGTAGCGCCGCCGAAGCCATCTGAACCAGAACGATCGGTAACACGCGTTCAAAAATTAGTCCTTGGCACCCCAAAGTTAACGCTGCTAACATAGTCGCATACCGACTATGAGGAGACAAGACTATGGCCATTCAATGGACGCGCCGACGCCTGCTGCGAGCCGCATTTGGATCTGTGCCGGCCCTGTGGTACCCATCCCTTCTCCTGGCAGAAACCCGTTATCCCAGCAAGCCAATCGTCATCAAGGTCGCATTTCCGGCTGGGGGGCCCGCGGACGCCTCGATTCGCGCTGCGGCGGTGGTCTTGCAGAAGAATCTCGGGCAGAACGTCCTTGCGGATAACTTGCCAGGGGCAAGCGGATCCATATGCGCGATGAACGTGCTCCGGAGTCCGAGCGACGGCTATACGCTGTTGGGCACCACAGGCATTGACTTCCTTGTGGCGCCGCTTAGCGTCGCGTCCGCCAAGTATCGACCCGACAGCTTCAAGCTTCTTGGCTTGACGGGCATGTCTGACTTCATCCTTGTCTCGAGCCCCGCCCTGTCGTTCAAAAACGTCGACGAAGTCATTGCCTATACGAAGAACCCGGCCAATCGCAAGCTCTCGATTGCGCATTGGGGGCCCGGCTCGGCGCCCCACCTGGTCGGTGCGGACTTTCAAGCCAGAACAGGCATTCAACTCCTGGAGGTTCCCTATAAAGGCGCGGCGCCGGTGACGAATGACATCGCTGGCGCGCAAATCGACCTGACCTTCATTCCCATGGGCGGCCCTACATTGGGAATGATCAAGACGGGGCGATTCAAACCCATCGGCGTGGCCAGCAAACGGCGCAATCCGTCCTTGCCCGACGTGCCCGCACTTGCGGAGAGCAAACACCTTTCTGATTTCGAGCACAGTCAATGGGCTGCAGTGCTAGCCCCACCCGACACCCCCGCCCCCTTGGTGACGCGCCTGAACGAAGCCATGAATGCGTGGCTCGTCAGTCCCGAGAACCGCCTTCGCGTTGAAACCAACCTTCAACGGACATTGGAACCCATGACGGTGGCCCAGGCTCAAGCCTTCCTGAAGTCCGAGCACGCGAAGTTCACACGTATTGCACAAAATCTCAAGCTCGGTCCTCAATAGGCAGACGTAAAAGAATGGTTCAACGCCAACGCCGTCTCGCATGAAATCGTTAGCCCCAGTGCGCAGCCCGCAGGCACAGCGCTATGGCGCGGAGGTAAAAACGGTCAATGCCGCGCGGGAATCGGATGCCACAGCGTCGATCATGGCAGCGCCTTCTTCATATTGATTCGCCAAAACGAGAAGAATTGCCAGAGTGTATGCACCCTTAGTTCGGTTCACACACCTTCGCACCTGGAACCTTGGACGCCGATGACTTCAATTTAATTGTGTGGGGACCCGCGATATCCGTCATGGGATAGGTCGTGATCGTCAACGTATTCCCGTCTATTTGATACTCTGCACGGCGCTTCCGTCCTACAAGTTCCGGAAAGGCCTTGTGTTCAATAACCTCGGCTATGTAGACGCCTGGGGAGGGGATATAGTATGAATAGACGATTCGGTCTGGACGGCCAACGCACTCCAACACTATTCGATCTTCACTAATTTCAGTCGCACACTTTCCCTTTCCTTCCCTGCTTGTTCCATCGGAAAAATAGGCGATGCCCTTTTCGGAACGCCAGCACCCCAGCAGGGATGGATCAGACACGTAGGCAGGATGTTGAGCAAGCGCCGCCGTACTTAGTGTTGAGGAAGTCAGGAAGACGCAGAGAAGCCGGTAAGTTGACGAATCTGACGGACGCCGGCGCTGGCACGCAAGGGTCCATGTCCCGCGGGCGTTCATGGAAGCCTCCTTCTTATTCTTCAACCGTCAGCGCTATTGGCCCGCCGCATCGCGGCTTGCGACGATTTGCTGGCCGGGGCGGGAGCAGCGCGCCCCCCATATAAGAGGGAAGCGCTGCGTCAACAGGCGCTGCCGGCACCAGGTTAGCGACTGCATAATCATCCAGTCTGTCGATAACTAGCGCCGACACAGTCTGTTGACGAGATACTTGGATTGTGTAGCCGAGTCGTGAAGCCGGGTATGGGGCAACCCCCTACTGACGCGGGAGGGCCAACCCCTCACAAATGAGGTCATCTCAGAGGCCAGGGGGCATCTGGAGCTGTTGCTGCGATCGCGGGCGCGCCCGCCCGGGGGAAGCTCCGGCCTTCGCGGCGTCTCAGGACAAGAGGGCGCTAATGCAGCAGCGCATCCTCGAAGGCGATCTGCTCGGCCGCATCGAACAGCGCCCCAAGGCTGCCCTCGCCCGCTGCCGCCATCCCGTCATCGCTGGCGCCACCCGCCAGCCGCATGGCGTCCAGGCCCCGCCGCATCCCGGCTACCGCCGCACCCGGCAGCAACGTAGTCAGGCTAACCCTGCGCACGCCCAGCGCGCGCAGCCGCTCCAGCGACACATTCGCGGCGGACGGGCTTGGTGCCAGCCCGGTCCCGGCGCTCAGCGTCACCGGGATATCCAGCGCGCGCACCAGCCGGGCGATATCGCCCTCGGTGCGGGGCGCAATGGGCAGCAGCATGTCAGCGCCCGCCGCCTGGTACGCCCTGGCCCGGAGGATGACCTGCTCGGTGCTTTCACAGGCAAACGCGTCCGTGCGGGCAATGATCATGAAGTTGCTGTCGCGCCGGGCGCGCTGCGCGGCATCGATCTTGGCGAGCATCTCGCCGAGCGGCACCACTTCCTTGGGTGCTGCCGAGCCCCAGCGCCTTGGCACCACCTGGTCCTCGATGTTCACGCCGGCCGCACCGGCCTCCTCGAACAACTCCACGGCATAGTGGACGCCGCGCGGGTTGCCATAGCCCGCGTCCGCATCGGCGGTGATGGGAATGGATGCGGCACGGGTCAGCCGCCGGCAGTGCTCCACACATTCCGTCAGCGTGAGCAGGCCGATGTCCGGGACGCCCAGCAGGCTGTACGACAGCATGGCGCCGCTGATGCAGGCACTTTGGTAGCCCGCCTGCTCCACCAGCCGCAGGCTGAAGATATCGTGCACGGCGGGCGCCACCACGAACGCTTCCCGTTGCAGCAGCGTGCGCAGGGATGCGGTCTTTTGAACCGGGGTAATGCGTTGCATGGACTTAGGATCGCGAGGATGGATGGGAAGTCATGGGGCTGTCACTCCTTGGGCATGCTGTCGGCCAGCTTGCGCATCATGGGCTTGCGCGCGGCGATTTCCCGGGCCCAGTCGTCGCCGGGCAGATAGGCCAGCACCGGCGCATCGTTGCCGGCCTTCTTCAGGTACTCGGGATCCTTCAGCGTGGCCCTGACGGCCGCGCGCAGCTTCTCCACGATGGCTGGTGGCACGCCCGCGGGCACCGCAATCCCCCGCTCGGCCGGCATGACGTCGTCAAAGCCTTGCTCCCGGGCCGTCGGCACATCGGGCAGCGAGGCGGCCCGCTTCTCCCCCATCTGCGCGATAATCTTCAGCGGCACGGCCTCCTTGCTCGCATCCTGCAGCTCGCCCGTGGTGACCGCCGCAAAATCGATATGCCCGCCAAACAAAGCCGTCTTGGATTGCGCCGTCCCGTTATAGGGGATGTCGTTGACCTTCACGCCCGCCACGTTCTGCAATTGCAAGAGCGCCAGGTGCCCGTTCGTCCCGACCCCGTTGTGACCGAAAGACAGCGAAGCAGGCTTCTTCTTCAACGCCGCCACCACGTCCTTCAGGTTGTTGTACGGGCTGTCCTTGCGCGTCACCAGGATGGTCGGATCGCTAAGAACCCGGGCGACGAGCTGCAGCGCGGCCGGATCGAAGCTGGTCTTCCTGTACAGCGGCGAGAACGCCATGGCCGGCAGGTTGACCACGCCAACGGTGTAGCCGTCCGGCACCGAGCGCATCAGGCTGAGGTTGGAGATCTCGCTGGCGGCGCCGGGCTTGTTCTGCACCACCAGGCTCGCGTTTGCGCCAAGGTAGCGCTGGATGAACGGCGCCATGGTGCGCGCCATGGTATCGGTGCCGCCGCCGGCGGCAAACCCGACATAGGCCTGGATGGGATGATCGTTGGGCCACTCAGCCCTGGCCGGGGTCGCCGCCATGCCGGTTGCGAACAGAAGCAACGCGCCAAGCGTATTGATGGTGTGGTGCACCTTGAATGCTTTCAGGCCCTGCCGCATGATCTCTCCCTCTCCAAGCCAATATTGACAATGGCCAGACGATACGTACGTCCCGCGCGAGAAGAAAGCGACAAATCCTCACGGCCCCCAGTGAGATTTTGGAATGTCCGCGCGCTGGCGGGCCATCAAACGCATCGCCAGGCAAAGGCATCGCCATGACACTGAAACAGCTGGAAGCGTTCTATTGGGCCGCAAAACTCGGCAGTTTCTCCGTCGCCGCCGCGCGGCTGCATGTCACGCAGTCGTCGCTGTCAAAGCGCATCGCCGAGCTGGAAGACGACCTGGGAAAGGCCTTGTTCGACCGAACCGGGCAACGCTCGGTGATCACCGACGCGGGCGAGCGCCTGCTTGAACACGCCGCCCAGATCCTCGACATCGAAAGCCGCATCCGCTCGGACCTGGGCATGGCTAGCGCGCTGCGCGGGAGCTGCCGCTTCGGCATCAGCGAGCTGGTAGCGTCCACCTGGTTTCCGAGCCTGGTCGCGCGGGTGCGCGAGCTCCATCCGAACCTGGTGCTGGAGCCGCAGGTAGACCTGACGCTCAACCTGGAGCGCAAGCTGGAACGCGGCGAGCTGGATTTCGCGATCATTCCCGGCCCCTGCGCCTCGCCCAACCTGTCGCAGGAGAAAGTCGGCGAGCTGGCGTACAAGTGGATGGCGGCGCCGCAGCGGCTGGCTTCCGGCACCGTCCTCACGCCCCGGCACTTCACCGAGCATCCGGTGATCATGCTCAGCGCGGAAGCGGGCCTCACGCTGGCCATCGAGAAATGGGCGGCGCAGCAGAAGCTGGAGATCCCCAGGGCGCTGGTCTGCAACAGCCTCTCTGCCCTGATTGCGATGGTGATGGCAGGCGTGGGGATCAGCCTTTTCCCGCAGTCCTATGTGGAGCCGTTTGTGCGCGCGGGCAAGCTGGCGGAGTTGACGAGCACGCCAGCGCCGCACAACCTGTCTTACTATTTCCAGTGGCGCACTGCGGATACGCGTGCCGTGGTCCGGTCGCTGAAGGCGGTCACGATGGAGGAGGCGGATTTTTCGGCCAGTTCGCCGTTGTGGCCCCAGGCCAAACCAGAAAATGGGCAAGCGAGAGCCGCGCGCGGCGGATAGCCCCGCCCTAGTTCACCCGATACCGTTTCACCATCTCCCAGTCGAGCTGGATATCGAATCCCGGCCCTTGCGGAATCGCCATGATGCCGTCCTTGATGGCGGGCGGATTCACCCACATGCCTGGGAAGATCGGGTCGCGGTCCGGGTCCGGGAAGCACTCCACACAGATCCCGTGCGGCATCGCGCCGAGCATGTGCGAAGCGATCTGCGGCTCCTCGTGGTGGGCCATGCGCACGCCCGCCAGCGCGCAGGCTGCCGCGGCGCGGCGCCACTCGGTGAGGCCGCCGCCCTCCGAGGCGTCGAAGTTGATGATGTCCACGGCTTCGGCGTCCAGCAGGCGGCGCACGCCCGCGGCGCTGACTTCGCTCTGGCCCGCGTTGATGGGAATCGATGTGGCGCGCCGCACGGCCGCCATGCCGCGCGCATCGTCATGCCAGTGGCAGGGCTCCTCGAACCACGCGATGTTGTACGGCTCGACCAACTGGGCGAAGCGGGTAGCATCCTGGATGTTCCAGCCGCGGTTGGCATCCACCGCGATCAGGAAATCGTCGCCGCCGCCCTGCCGCGCATGCTTTACGCGCTCGGCGTCTTCCTCGGGCGATACGCCGCCCACCTTGACCTTGCAACCCGCCATGCCCACCGACTTCAGCCATGCCATTTCGGCGGCCAGGTCGGACGGTGTCTTGCCAGGCAGGTAGTAGCCAGCGATGGCAATGATCGGGATCTCCTGGCGGTAGCCGCCAAGCAGCCGGCACACGTTGATGCCGAGCGACTTGCCCGCCAGGTCCCACACAGCCGTATCCACGCACGCGATCGCGTTCATCACCAGTGGCCGGTCGGGCGCCGCGATGGTCAGCCGGAACAGCTTTTCCCAGATGCGTTCGCAAGCGTAGATGGATTCACCGACCAGCAGCGGCGCCATGTCCTGCTCGATCATGCGGGCGATCTCCGGGCCGTGTTCGCGGGGGTCGCCGTTGTACACCTCGCTGACCAGCCCTGAGCTGGTATGGATGCGCGTGATTACCGTCGCGCGGCTGGTGACCCGGTAGGAGCTGCCGGTGAACACTTTGTTGAGCGGGATGCTGACGGCGATTGCCTCGACGCGTTCGATCTTCATGGTTGCGGTGTTCCTGTTTGCTGTGTGGTGCGGTGTTGTGCGGCGTTGTGCGGCGTTGTGCGATGCGCTGGCGGCTGACCAAGCCCACGGCTAGTCGATAGTGGCGCCTGAGCGCTTGACGATGGCCGCCCACTTCGTGCTCTCGGACGTGATGTAGGCGCCTAGCGCCTGCGGCGTGGAGCCCACCGGCACGATGCCGTCGACCAGGAAGCGGCGGCGCAGCTCCGAGTCCTTGATCAGGCCGGCGATCTCGTTGCTCAGCCGCATGACGATGGGGCCCGGCGTGCCACGGGGCGCCAACAGCGCATACCAGACGTTCGACTCGTAACCCGGCACGCCGGCTTCGGCGATGGTGGGCACTTCAGGCATCGAGACCGCCCGCTGCGCCGTGGACACGGCCAGCACGCGCAGCTTGCCCGCCTTGATCTGCTGGGACGCTACGCCGTAGCTGGCAAACATCACGTTCACCTGGCCGGCAAGCAGCGCGGGCATGGCCGGGCCGGTGCCCTTGAAGGGCACGTGGACAAGGTCGAGCCCCGCCATCGATTTCAGCAGTTCCATCGACAAGTGCGGGCCGCTGCCATTGCCGGACGATCCATAGGTGTACTTGCCGGGGTTCGCCTTGACCAGCTTGATGAACTCGGCGAGGCTTTTCGCGGGCACGGACGGATGCACCACCAGGAAGTAAGGTGCCGAGGCCACCAGCGACACCGGCTCGAAATCCTTGATCGGATCGTAGGGAAGGTTGCGGTACAGGCTCGGGTTCACCGCCAGTTGCGAGGTCAGCGCCAGCGCCAGCGTGTAGCCATCGTTGGGTGCCTTGGCGACCATATCCATGCCGATGTTGCCGTTGGCCCCGCCATGGTTGTCCACGATGATGCGCTGGCCCATCCGCTCCGAGAGGTACAAGGTGAGCGGACGCGCAACCGTATCGCCGCCGCCCCCAACCGGATAAGGCACGACCACGCGCACGGGGCGGTTTGGATAGGTGTCGGCGGGCGCGGCGGTGGCCACGGCGGCGGATGCGCAAAGCCATGCGGTGGCGACAACCCGGCCAAGCTGCTGGGCACTTCGGTTCATGACGGTGTCTCCTTTTGTTTTAGGTATGTGCCTGCGGCCATTCAGTCCAGCCAGCCGCTTGCGCGAATCTTGCCGAGCAGGCTGTCGACAATCTCGGGCGCCAGGCCGACGTAGGTGGCGGGATCGAGCAGCTGCTTGAGCGTGGCGGGGTCGAGCGCTTCGCAGATGGTGGCATCGCGCTGCAGCGCCTCTTCGAAGGTGAGGCCGCCCTCTATGCCCTGCATGGCAGCGGCGTAGACCCGTTCATGCGCGGTCTGCTTGCCGACGCTCTCGGAGAGCGCGAACATCACGCGCTCCGACATCAGGAAGCCCCCAAGCAGATCCAGGTTGGCGCGCATGCGCTCGGCGTTGACCGTCAGGCCGGACAACGCGTAATGCATCATCTGCAGCATCGCCGCCGCCATCATGCAAGCCTCCGGCACCGCCTTCCACTCCATGCGCACCGCCGCCACGTCGCGCTCGTGTTCCGCCATCTGCGCGTCGTGCATCATCGCCACGCTGTAGCGGATGGCGCGGCTGAGGGTCACCACGGTCTCCACCACGGCGGGGTTGCGCTTGTGCGGCATGGTGGACGACCCCACCTTGCCCTCAACGAACGGCTCCGCCAGCTCGCCCACTTCGTCGGCCTCGAGGTTCATGATCGCGTTGGCGATCTTGCCCAGCGTGGCGCCGATCAGGCCGAGCACGCTCACATACTCGCCAAGGCGGTCGCGCGCAGGCTGCCAACTGATATCGGCCACGTTCAGGCCGAGCCGCGCCATCAGCCGCGCCTCCAGCGCCATGGCCTGTGGGCCGAACGAGGCCTTGGTGCCCACCGCGCCCACCATCTGGCCAACGAAGGTGCGATCCTCCAGCGCCAGCATCCGCTCGTGGTGGCGGCCAAGCTCCGACAGCCAGACCGCGCACTTATGGCCAAAGGTGATCGGCAGCGCTTGCACCGAATGGGTCCGCCCGGCCATCGGCGTGTGCTTGTGCGCATCCGCCAGGCGATACAGCTCGCGCGAGACCCCGGTCAGGTCGCGCATCAGGATGTGGTGCGCCTCGCGCACCTGCAGCATCATGCCGGTGTCGTACACGTCCTGCGATGTCGGCCCGAAATGCACGAACTCTCCCAACTCGCCGGCGCACTGACGCTGCAGCGCCCGCACCGCGGGCACCAGCGGGTGCTTCACGCGGCGCGTTTCGTGAGCGAGCGCCGCCATATCGATATCGGCAACGTTGGCCCGCGCGGAAATCTCGCTGGCCGCGGCCGAGGGAATGATGCCCAGCGCCGCCTGCTCGAGGGCCAGCGCCGCCTCGAAATCGAACCACTTCTGCACCCGGTTCTCCTCAGAGAACACGGCGCGCATCTCATCCGTGGTCCACATATGCTGCTGCAGGGACTGGTCGAACACGCTGGATGTCATTGCCGAGGCCTTTTACGCTGGAAGAAGATGTAGCGATTCTCTGCCTCCCACATCTTTCTGTAAAATGACATGTTCGTAGACAATCATTGCCAAAATGGCATGATATGACCCTCCAGCAACTTCGCTGCATCCAGGCCGTGATCGCCAGCAACCTCAGCGTGTCCCGCGCCGCGGATGCGTTGCACACGACCCAGCCCGCCGTCAGCAAACTGATCCGGTCGCTGGAAAATGAGATTGGCGTGGAGCTGTTCGTGCGCCGCGGCAACCGGCTGGTAGCGCTCACGGATGCGGGACAAGAAGCAGCGGCACTGTCCCGCCGCGTGCTGAACGACACGCGCGCGCTGACCAACCTGGCGCAAGCCAACCTCGCCACGAGCAGCGGCACCCTGCGCGTGGGCACCACGCATATTCACGCCCGCTACGCCCTGCTCGATGTGATCCGGCGCTTCAGCGCCGCCCATCCGGCGGTCAACCTGGAGCTGTTGCAAGGCACGCCCGCCGAAATCGTGCAGTGGGTGGCCGAAGGGGCGGTGGAACTCGGCGTGTCGACGCTGCCGCAGAGGACGCCGGAGGGCATCATCACGCTCGAGGCCTACCCCATCCCGCGCTGCCTGATCGTGCCCAAGCGGCATCCCCTGCTAAAGCTGAACAAGGTCACGATCGAGGATATCGCGCAGTATCCGCTCGTGACCTATGACGAGCATTTCAATTCCGGGTGGGTGGTGATGCGGGAGTTCCAGCGCAAGGGCCTGTCGCCGCGGGTAGTGGTGCGGGCAACCGATGCCAATGTGATCAAGGCCTATGTGGCGGCGGGGCTGGGGGTAGCCGTTGTGCAGCAGATGGCGGTAGAGCCGGCGCGGGACATCGATCTGGCGGTGATCGATACCAAGGGGATCTTCCCAGCCTCCATGGCGGCCATCAGCTTGCGGGATGACCAGTATGTACGCGGCTATATGCAGGATTTCATTGGCATGATCTCGCCAAAGGGGGCGGCGCAGATACAGGGGCTGGCCGCCGGAGCGGCGCGGGCCGGCTCCGGGGCATAGGCTCCTGCGTCCTCCCCTCGCCCGCTTTGCGGGCGGGGAGGAGTACCTCAATCCAGCGGCCGCCCAGGCCTGAACCCGTCCCGCAGTTCCCGCTTGAGCACCTTCCCGATCGCGCTGCGCGGCAGCACCTCCACCAGTTCCAGCACCGCAAGCCGCTGCGTCTTGCCAACCTGCTCATTGGTCCACGCCATCAACGCCTCACCGGACACGGTCGCACCTTCGCGCCGAACCACGAACGCCACCGGCGTTTCACCCCATCGCTGCGAAGGCACGCCAACCACCGCGCAATCGAGCACGTCGGGATGCTGCTGCAGGATGCCTTCGAGATCGCTGGGATAGATGTTGAAGCCGCCGCTGATGATCATGTCCTTCTTGCGGTCCATCAGCGTGAGGAAGCCGTCTTCGTCGAAGCGGCCAACGTCGCCGGTGCGGATGAAGAGCTTGCCGGTGGCGTCGCGCCATTCGGCCGCGGCGGTCTTCTCCGGTTGCTTGTGGTAGCCGGCCATGATGGCGTTGGAATGGCCGACGACTTCGCCGATCCCGCCCACGGGCACTTCGCAGCCGTTGTCGTCGATCAGGCGGATGTCGTGCCCTTCCATGGGCTTGCCCACGGTATGGAGCTTGGTGGGGAACTCGTGCGCGGCCAGCACGCAGCTGCCGCCGCCTTCGGTCATGCCGTAGTACTCGACCAGGCCGCCGGGCCAGCGCTTGAGGATCTCGGCCTTCAGCGCAGCGGACAGCGGCGCGCTGGTGGAGAACTTCATCCGGTATGACGACAGGTCGTATTCATCGAAGTCCGCGCGCGCCATCAGGCGCTGGTATTGCACCGGCACCAGCATGCTGTGCGTGACGCGATGCTGCGCGGCCAGTTGCAGGTAGCGCTGCGCGTCGAACTTGGGCATCAGCACGGCGGTGCCGCCGAGCGCCAGCGTGGGGATGAAGCTGACGAGCGTGGTGTTGGAGTACAGCGGCGTGGAGATCAGCGTGACGGCGTCGGGGCCGTAGCCGCCGGATTCCTGGACGCGGCGGATCTGGTTCCAGCGCAGGGCGTGGGCGTGCACGATGCCCTTGGGCGTGCCGGTCGTGCCCGAGGAGTAGATGATGTTGAACACCTGTTGCGGCGCAATCGGATGCGCTTGCGGGCGGCTGCCCTGCGGGCCCAGCCAGGCTTCGAAGGACAGGCCGGCGGGCGCGTCGGCCAGCCCGATAAGCCGGGCATGGATGTTGTCCTTCACCGGCGCGATCTCACGCAGGACGTCCGCATCGACAAAGAGCAGCCGGGCGTCGGAGTCTGCGACCATGCCCGCCAGGCTTGCCGGCGTGGAGGACGGCGCGAGCGGCACCAGGGCAACGCCGGCGCGCAGGCCGCCGATCAGGATCGCGGCGTATTCGATGGACGCTGCCGCGCAGATGGCGAGCGAGGCGCCGGGCTGCAAGCCGTCGCGTTGCAGGGCGGTGGCGACGCGGTCGACCAGCGCGTCGAATTCGGCGTAGGTGAGCGAGCCGCCGCTGTCGACGACCGCGACATGCCCGGGCCGCTCGGCGGCGTGCAGGCGAACGCAGTCCGCAAGGTTGCCAATCGGCTGCGCCAGAAGTTCTGTGATGCCCATAGGAAGGTCCTGTCCCCATTTGGCGTCGCGATAACCGGGTCCGGGGGAGCCGCCTTCGCGCGCGAATTTATCGTGTTGAACGTCCGGGCATCCGGCGTTCATCCCATGCCTGTCGAACAGCAGGCCGAGGGAGATTCTCGCACGGACGCGGCAAGGCTGCCCGCGCAGCGGGATCGCATGCCGGCGACTCGAGGAAAAACGGGGAGGGAAACACAGCAGTGCGCGGAATACTCGGAAAGACGCCGCCCCCGCATCAGCGTGCAAGACCCTGCTTGCGGGGGCGCGTCAAGGCTGCCCCGTCCGGTGGACAGCCTGCCCGACCGGCCGCCCCAGCCACAGAACAGCTGGAGGCGGCCTCACAGCGGACCTATAGCGGACCTATAGCGGCCCGGCGTCCACGATCCAGTAAGGGTTCCGGCCATAGTACTCATGCAGCGTTGTGCCCCATTGGGGATCCGCCATGGCCGGCCAGCTGTCCTTGTCGAAACCAGGGGCGTCCTTGATGCGTTGCGCGGTCACGCCGATGCGGAAGCACTTTTCGTCGGTATCCAGGGTGAGCGCGCTCCAGGGAATGGCGTGGAGGGTGTCGCCCATCCCGAGGAAGCCACCGCTGGTCAGCACCGCATAGGCAATGCGCCCGCCGCGCACGTCGAGCATGATCTCCGAGATCTTGCCCACGTGTTCGCCGTCCGAGGAATACACCTTATCGCCATCCAGCGTCGATGCCGCCATCACTTCCGGGCCCGGGCCATCGCCCACGCCGCTGCCGACAATGGCCGCGCCCCTGGTGCCGGCAGGCATGCCGGGATTGAGTTGTCCCATGTTCGTCTCCTGAAAAAGGGTCGTGCCGGAGAGCGCGCAACGAACATGCCAAGGCGGTGGCACAGGTGGCAGCGCAGCCCGGGCTTTCGCGTCATGGGAAGAATTACAAGGACCGGTAACTTTCTTTTCGTCCCGACCCGTGCCAACCCGCGCAGTTACCGCAACGAGCGCGCATTGCCGCATGGCACGAAAACTGCGCCTAGACCCTGCCCCCCACCACATTTCAGGAGTACCCAGATGGAAACCTTTGGCAATGGACAATCGTCCGCGCAGGACGAAGCCTCGCGTATCGCGGGCAAGGTTGGCACGGCAACCTCGAACGTGCTGGATGCCACCAAATCCGCCGGCCGCCAGGTCGGCGCTGTCGCGCGGGAGGAAGCCTCCGGGCTCAAGCGGGAACTCGACGACCTGATCAGCCGCCTGCCCTCTATGTCGGCCGCCGCGATGGAAGAGGCCAAACAGGACTTCCTGAACAGGATGGCCACGACCAAGGAGGCGGCCAAGGGCATCTCGGACAACGTGCGCCAGCAAATCACGCAGCGCGCGGAGGACACCGCGGCTTATGTCAAGGAGCAGCCGCTGCGGTCCATGGGCATGGCGGTTGGCGCAGGCATTATCCTGGGCCTGCTGATGTCCCGGGGCGGTGGCCGGGATCGGGACTGAAATGCCTTGAAGTGCATTAAGGTGAACCCGGCTTCCTTGCGAGGCCGGGTCGCGCGGGCCATTGCCCACCTCCCCAACATCCCCTCCCCCTCCCGCTCCCCCAACCTCCCCCTCTTTGTAAGCCAATTGCCGACGCCGGATTCCGCTTCCGCCGATACGCGTTTGCCGCCCATCCGACTTCGCCGCGACCCGTTCCCTCCTACGATGGAATCAAGGGTTTCATCCCAAAGCGGAAAGCGGAGAGCAGAACATGCAATCAGATACCAACAACCTGCATACGATCGTAGCCAAGTGGATTGGCCCTGTCGAAGGCCGCCCCGTGCGCGTCGCGCGCTTCGGCAGGATGCGTACCGGCCGGGTGCCTTATGTCTGCGTGCAACGTGCGGCCGACATGCTGTTCTTCTTCCGCCACGGCGACGGCTCGTGGTGCGTGTTTCCGCCGGCGAACCAAGGGACGGCGGCGCGAAGCTTCCGACCGCCACCGGTTCCCTCTTCACGACCGTCACGTCCTCACGCGGACGGCTCGTAGTCCACCTGGTGCCGTGCAATGCGCAAGTCACCAAGTTCCTCCTTCACCCGCAGGTGCTCCGGGTGGCTGGCATAGCCCTCCAGCGCCTTTTGCGATTCGAATTCGGAGTACAGGACCACGTCGCAGGCGTAGTTGACCTTGCTCGAGTCCACGCCGACTTCCAGGTGGCGCATTCCGGGGATCCGGCCACGAAGCCCTTCGAACGCAAGCTTGAGCCGGGCCACGGCGTCTTGCTTGTCGACTTCGGTTTCTCCGCGCAGGTTCCACATCACGATGTGTTTGACGATGGACACGTTTTCTCCCTCCTGATCTTTGCTGATCGTCGTGATCTTGCCTGTTGTCAAGCGGGCGGGAAGCCGGCCTTCTGCTGCCACAGGTTGCTAAAGGCATGCACCGTCGAATGCTCGTAGACGCCGGCCCGCGTGAAAGGCTCGCCTGCCAGCCAGTCCTTGGCCGCCTCGTGAGACGGGAAATCGATCACCAGCAGGCTGCCGACCATGGTGGTGCCGTCCTCGCCCAGCAGCGGGCCGGCAAAGGCGATGCTATCGGCCTTGGCGCCGAGATAGGCCTTGTGCTCCGGGCGCACGCGGGTGCGCAGTTCGCTGGTGCCGGGCTTGTCGAGCAGATGAAATACGAACAGCATGGGGCTTACCTCCGGGACGGCGCCGGCGTTTGCGGTGCCGGGTTGAGAATGAAATCGAAATCCAGCGTGTAGAACGGCATGGCGCTCGGCGTGCCGTCGGGGGCGGTGCCGGCTTCGTGCCGCACCCAGTCAGCGATCAGGGAACTGCGCACGCCGAAGACCGCGTCGGAATCCAGGTATTCGCCGCCTTCGCGGAACACATGGGTGACGAGCGTCTCAAACCCCGGTGCGGAGATCATGAAGTGCAGGTGCGCGGGACGCCACGGATGGCGGCCCAGGGCATCGAGCATGCGGCCCACCGGGCCATCGTGCGGAATCGGGTAGCACTCGGCGACGATCGACTTGAAGTGAAAGCCGCCGCTCTCGTCGGCTTTCAGCGTGCCGCGGCCCTGGTGGCCATCGAGCCCCGCCTGCTGCACATCATAGAACCCTTCCACATCCGCCTGCCAGACTTCCAGCCGCGCGTTCGGCACCGCCTCGCCCGTCACGCTCTTGACCTTGCCGCTGACATAGCACGGCTCGCCGGCCATGCCGTTGCCTACGTCGGCGCCCAGTTCGTACTCCGGCGCGTCATCCACGTAGAACGGCCCGAACACCGTGGCCTCGGTGCAGCCACGCGGCTTCTTGTGGTTCTGCGCGGTGACCAGCGTGGACAGGCCCAGGGTGTCGGACAGCAGGATGAACTCCTGCCGGCTGCCGGTGCAGGTATGACCCACTTCGGTCAGGAACTTGATGCCTTCGGCCCATTCGGCCTCGGTCAACTGCACCTCGCGGGCAAAAGCGTGGAGATGCTGGACCAGGCTGGTCATGATCTCCTTCAGCCGTCCGTTGGGCATGTCGGCATGCCGCGCCAGCACGGCCTGCGTGATGGTCTCTTCGTCTAGGTTGCGCATGATGTGTGTTCCGTTATGGACTTAGCGACGTATGGATGCATGAACCTGTGGCGGTCAAGCCTTGGTGGCGTCTTCCCAGCGCGGGCAGGTGCGCTTGGCAACCGGGATGTCGATCGACTGGTAGTTGGTCTTGTCCACCACCGTGGCCGGCAGCACGATGCTCTGGGTAACCGGCATGCCACGCAGCTTGCGGATGGCGGCGGTCATGCCCAGGCAACCCTGGGCAAATCCATTGTAGTCACCGGTGGCAAGCATGGTGCCGGCCTTGATCGCGTCGATGGCCTCCTGCGTGCCGTTGATGCCAGACACCAGCGCCTTGCGGTTGGCGCCTTGCAGCGCTTCGATGGCGCCGATCGCCATGGCGTCGTTGGCGGCAAAGATGCCGTCGATCTGCGGGTATGACTGCATCAGGTTTTCCATGACCTGCAGGGCTTGCAGGCGCTGGTAGTTGGCCGGCTGCGAGGCCACCAGCTTGATGTTGGGGAAGGCTTTGAGCGCATCGTGCATGCCCCTGACGCGGTCGATATTGGTCAGCGAGCCCTTGATGCCCTCCAGCAGCACCACGTTGCCCTTGCCGCCCATGGCCTTGAACAGGTGCGTGGCGGTCTTCTGCCCCAGGTCATAGTCGCTGGCGCCGACGAAGGAGACGAAGTTGCCCACGTCGCTCTTGTCGGTCACGTTGACCACCGGGATGTTCGCCGCGTTGATCTTCTTCACGCCCGGGCCCATCGCCTTGTAGTCCACCGGGACGAAGACGATGGCGTCGGCCTTCTTGACGATCACGTCCTCGATCTGGCTCATCTGCTCCGGGATGCTGTCCGGCTTGGTGGGGATGTAGTGGGTGACGCGCGCGTTCATGCTCTTGGCCGCGGCGTCCGCGCCCTGGCGCACCACCTGGAAGAACGGGTTGGTCTGGTTCTTGGTGAACACCGCGATGCGCTCGCCGTCCGCGTGGGCCTGCGCCGACAGCATGCCAAGGGCCAGCACGCCGGCCAGATACTTCAGGTTACGTACGTTCATGTTGTCTCCTTTGTCTTTCATGAAAAGCTTGCGACATTGACTAACGATCTCGAACCAAGACCTCGAACTAAGACCTCACACCCAGCCGCTTACGCGACAGCGTATCCAGGAATACCGCCAGCACCACGATCACGCCCGTCACCAGCGGCTGCCAGTTGGCGCTGACGGTGAGCAGGTTCATGCCGTTGAGCACCAGCGTGAGGATGATGGCGCCGACCAGCGTGCCGGATACCCGGCCCACCCCGCCGAACAGCGAGGTGCCGCCGATCAGCACCGCGGCGATGGCAGGCAGCGTCAGCGCCTCGCCAATGTCGCCCTCGGCCGAGTTGAGCCGCGCCAGGAACACCAGGCTGGCAATGCCGGCCATGGCGCCGCTCACCAGGTACACCAGCACCAGCCGACGCTTGACCGGCACGCCGGAGAGCCGGGCCGCGACGGGATTGGCGCCGATGGCGTAGATCTCCTGGCCGTAGGTGGTCTTCTGCGACATGGCGGTGCCCGTCACCAGGAACACCAGCATCAGGTAGACCGGAATGGGCACGCCCCACAGGTAGCCGCTGCCGATCGCGCGAAATTCCGCCGGAAAGCCGTGGATGGTCTCGCCCGCCATGAACCAGTAGGTGACGCCGTGCAACACCCACAACATGCCGTAGGTCGCAATGAAGGGCGGGATGCGCAGCATCGCCACCAGCAGGCCGTTGGCCAGCCCGATCAGCGCGCCGATGCCCAGCCCCGCGCCCACGCCGAGCATGGTGGAGCCGGTGGCTTTCATCACGGTGGCCGCCACGCAGGCCGACATCGCCACGTTGGCGCCCACCGACAAGTCCAGCCCGCCGGTCAGGATCACCAGCGTCACGCCGGACGCCAGCAGGAACAGCAAGCTGGCCTGGCGCAGCACGTTGAGGATATTGCCCAGCGTCAGGAACGCGTCCGATGCCACCGCCAGCAGCAGGCACAGCAGGCCCAGCGCGAACAGCCGGTAGGCAAACGAGCGGGCATCCGCCGAGAGTGGCGGGAACAGAGTCGCCGTGTTCATGCTTTCCCCTTGAACGATTCGATCAGCAGCACCACCAGCACCAGCAGCCCGATGGCCGCCACCTGCACCGACGACTGCACGCCCACCAGGTTGAGCCCGTTGCGCAGCACGCCCACCGCCAGCACGCCCAGCACCGTGCCGGGCAGCCAGCCGTTGCCGCGGTCGAAGGTGGTGCCGCCCACCGCCACCGCGGCGATGGCGTCGAACTCCAGCCCGATGGCGGCCGTGGGGTGCCCGGCATTCATGCGCGCGGTGAGCAGCAGCGCGGCCACGCCGGCCATCAGCCCGCCCAGCACATAGACGGCGATCAGATAGACATTGATGCGCACGCCGGAGAACTTGAGCGCCTCGCGGTTGCCGCCCAGCGCGAACACATAAGCGCCAAAACGGGTGTGGTAAAGCAGCCAGTGGAACAGGCCGTAGAACACCACGGCGATCCAGATCGGGAACGGCACGCCCAGCAGTTGCCCGGCGTAGATCAGCGGGATCGTGTCGCCGATGCCCGTCACGCTCTGGCCATCGGTGGCCACCAGCGCCAGCCCCTGCGCGGCGCCCAGCGTGCCGAGCGTGGCCACGAAGGGCGGGATCTCCAGCCACGACACCAGCGCCCCGTTGAGCAGTCCGAACGCCAGCCCGGTGAGCAGCGCCGCGCCCAAGGCCAGGGGCAGCGAATCGGTCGCCACCATCACCATGGCCAGCACCACGCCGCACAGGGTCAGCACGGCGCCCATCGACAGGTCCAGCCCTTCGGTCATGATGATCAGCGTCATCGGCAAGGCGATCAGCAGCAAGATGGTGGATTGCGTGCCGATGTTCAGCAGGTTCTCCACGCTCAGGAAGCCCGAGCCCGTCGCGCTGAAGCCCAGCGAAAGCAGCAGCAGCACCCAGACCGACCCCGGCACCTTGCCGATGGAAAGGCCAAGCGGCCGCGGTACTGCGTTGGTATCAAGCATCGTTCATCCCCAGTTGCAGAATGCGTTCTTCGGTCATTTCGCCGTGGACGACTTCGCCGGCGATGCGCCCGCCGCGCATGACATAGGTGCGGTCGCAGACATTGATGATTTCCGGCAGTTCGGAGCTGATCAGCAGCACGCCGGCGCCCTGCTTCACCAGGCTGTCGATCAAGGCAAAGATCTCCGCCTTGGCGCCCACATCGATGCCGCGCGTGGGCTCGTCGAAGATAAACAGCTTCGCTTCGGCGACCAGCCATTTGCCGATCACGATCTTTTGCTGGTTGCCGCCGGACAGGAACTGCGCCAGCTGGTTGCCGTCGGGCGTGGCGATGCGCAGCCGCGCGATCTCGCGCTCGGCCAGCGCCTCGGCCTTGTCCGCGCGATACCAGCGCGAGGGAAAGGCGCGCCGCAAGCCGGCCAGCAGCAAGTTGTCGCGCACCGTGCGGATCAGCGCCAGCCCCTCCGATTTACGGCTTTCCGGAATCAGCGCTGCGCCCAACTCACGGGCGCAGTCCGGGCCGCCAGTGAGCCGCTTGCCGAAGATACGGATTTCGCCCTGCTGGATCGGGTCCGCGCCAAACACGGCGCGCGCCACTTCGCTGCGGCCCGACCCCACCAGCCCGGCCAGGCCCACGATCTCGCCGGCGCGCACCTGCAGGTTGATGTCCGCGATGCCGCTGTCCGCGCTGACGTTGCGCACCTCCAGTGCCACTTCGCCCAGTTGCGCGCTGCGCTCGCGGCTGTAGCTCATGTCGACCTTGCGCCCGACCATGCGCGCCACCAGCTCGTCCGGCGTTGCGTCGCCGGGCAGGCAGGCGCCGACCTTGCGGCCGTCGCGCAGGATGGTGATGCGGTCGCCCAGCGCAAAGACCTCCGCCATGCGGTGCGAGATATAGATCATCGAGACGCCATCGGCCTTGAGCCGCGCGATCACGGCGAACAGCTTCTCCGTCTCGCGATCGGACAGCGCGGCGGTGGGCTCGTCCAACACCAGGATGCGGGCGTTCTGCGACAGCGCCTTGGCGATCTCCACCATCTGCTGCTGGGCCACGCCCAGTGCATGCACCGGCGTGCGCGTGCTCACCTCCATGCCCAGGATGTCGAGGATGCGGCGCGCTTCGGCGTGCATCTTGGCTGCGTCGACGGAGCCGGGAAGACGCCCGCGCGGCTCGCGGCCCAGGAAGATGTTCTGCGCGATGTCCAGGTAAGGCACCAGCGAGAACTCCTGGAAGATCACCGCGATGCCCAGCCGCATGGTGTCGGCCGGGCTGGTAATCGCCACCGGGCTGCCATCGTGATAGAACTCGCCGGCATCGGCCACGTAGACGCCGCACAGCACTTTCATCAGCGATGACTTGCCCGCACCGTTCTCGCCCAGCAGCATATGCACCTCGCCGGGGTAGATGGCGAACGACACATCGTCCAGCGCCTTTACGCCCGGAAAGCCCTTGCAGATGCCGCGCATCTCGAACAGCGGCGTGATTTCGGTGATGGCGTTCATGACGCGAGCCTGAAGATCTTGGCGGTGCGGATGCCGCGCGCGGCGGGTTGTCGATGCATGGTCTCCTCCTTGTTGTTGGTGGGGTTCTCGGCGCTGGCGGCAAGTTGATACGCCCGCCCTCTCCCCCGCCCCTCTCCCGCAAGCGGGAGAGGGGAGCAAACAATTGGCAAACGGCCGGGCTGTCCCTGGAGCCGCCGTCCTGCTTTGCCCCCAGGACATCACTTGCCGCTCACCGCCCTGCCGCCAGCCGTTCGCCCGACTCGCGCAGCGCCTCGAGCTTGCCCGGCAGCCCGTCCACCAGCAGCCGGCCGTGGCGCTTGCGTGCCTTGCCTGCCACGAACACGCTGTCGATATTGGCCAGGCTGGCCTGCATCACGATGGCGCTCACCGGGTCGTGCAGCGGCATCATATTGAGCTTGCGGGAGTCGATCATCACCAGGTCGGCCTGCTTGCCCACGGCCAGCGAACCGATGCGGTCCTGCATGCCGAGCATCCGCGCGCCGGCCAGCGTGATCCAGTCCAGGGCATCGCGGCAGCTCACCGCATGCGCGGGGGCGATCTCGCCGTGCTGCTGGCGGTAGCCGGCATGGTCCAGCGCGCGCTGGATGCCCAGCGCCATGCGCGCGGCGACAAACATCTCGCCGGACAAACCTGACTCCAGGTCCACGCCGAGCGACGGCGCGGCGCCCAGGCGCATGAGCCGGCCGGTGATCGGGAAACCATGGCCCTGCGTCAGCTCGTTCTCGGGCGTGACGGAGAAACTCATGCCCAGCCCGACAAAGCGCGCAAGCTGCGCATCCGTCAGGTTGTTGCCGTGCACGATGTTGATATGGGGACCGAGCAGCCCGGCCTGCTCCAGCCGGTCCCAACCGTGCGGCGTGCGCGCGCTGCCGCCGCCCTGGTGCATGCTGGCCAGCAGGCCAAACTCGCGCGCCAGCGCAAAATCGTGCAGCGCCACGTCCAGCGTGGAGTAATGCGGGCCGAGGATGGCCAGGCCGAGGCTTAGCAAGGACGAGCCCTGCAGCCGTTTGGACAGGCGTTCCACTTCGCCGCGCGGGTGCGGCATTTCCCAGAACGGCAGCGCGCCGGGCTTGGGATCGGGCTTGGGCGAGCCGTGCAGGAACGCGGCGCGGATGCCGGATTGCTCCAGCGCGTCCAGCGCGGCATCGCTGTGCGCCGGCGTGGGGTTGTTGTGGCACCAGTCCACCAGCGTGGTGGTGCCGCAGTCGAGCTGGTTCCAGGCACCGACGAGCGTGGCAATGCCAATGTCGTCGGGCGTGAAGCGCGTGGCCAGCCCGGCGTGCATCTGGCGGAAATACTCGGTCAGCGTCCAGCCCGAGGCAACGCCGCGCAGCGCGGTCTGCCACGTGTGCATATGCGCGTTGACAAAACCGGGGGCGACGATGAAGCCGCGGGCGTCGATCAGTTCGGCGCCGTGCGCGTCTTCCACGTCCTTCAGGTCGATATGCGGCGCGATGGCGGCAATGCGTTCGCCATCGATCAACAAGTCGCCGGTGAACTCGCCGAGGGCGGGTTCCATGGTGACCAGGGTGGCCCCGCGTACCAGGATCATGGGTGTGTCTCCGTTGCCTGGCGGCGCTGCCTGTGGACAGCGCGCCGCTCTGGGTTTTGTGGGTGCCCTGTTGTGCCTGACAGGCGCTGGAACAAACTCTATACTCCCGGCAAATGGAAAAAAACGACGGATAAGGAAATCTTCTTTCCACCAGGCGAGAAAATCAAAACGGCTCGCGCGGAGGACCAAGGAGCACACGCGGAGACAAGGCATGGACCGTTGGACCGAATTCGAACTCTTCGTCCAGATCGCGGAGCTGGGCAGCATCAGCAAGGCCGCCGAGAGCCTGGACATTTCCAACGCGGCGGCAAGCCGCTACCTCACCTCGCTGGAGCAGCGGCTATCGGCGCGGCTGATCGAGCGCAACACGCGCCGTCTTTACCTGACCGATGTGGGGCATGAGTTTTTCCGGCGCTGCAAGGGCGTGCTGACGGAAATGAAGGAGGCAGAAGCCGCGGTCAACGCCAATGTGCTGGAGCCCGGCGGCACGCTGACGGTCACCGCGTCGCTGTCGTTTTCCATGAAGCACCTCGCGCCGCTGCTGCCGGATTTCACTAGCCTCTACCCCAAGGTGGACGTCAATATTCTCGCAGCCAACCGCTACTACGACATCATGGACAGCGGCATCGACCTGGCCATCCGCACACGCGAGTTCGAGCCGGATTCCGGCCTGACCGTGCGCCGGCTGGCCGAGACGCGCCGCATCCTGGCCGCCTCGCCGCGCTACCTGGACCGCATGGGCACCCCGCGCGAGGTCGACGACCTGCTGCGCCACCACATGCTGATCTACTCGTACGCCAACCGGCCGCACGAGCTGGCCTTCACCCGCAACGGCGAAGAAAAGACGATAACCGTGCGCAGCAAGCTGGAGTCCAACGACGGCCAGGTGATCCGCGCCGCCGCGCTGGAAGGCCTGGGCATCCTGGTGCAGCCCAAGTACATCGTCTACGACGACATCGTGGCGGGCCGGCTGATCCCGTTGCTGGACGACTGGGACCTGCCCCGGCTCACCATCAACATCGCCTTCCAGAGCCGGCGCTACCTGGCCGCCAAGGTGCGCCTGTTCATCGACTACCTGGTGGCGCACTTCGAGCGCATGGACTACGAGCGCAAGTGGACATCGTGACGATGCCCGTACGCTCAGTACGCGTCCCGGCTAGCCGTTGACCGAAGACAGCCCGGCGGCGAGCCGCGCGGACTTGATCACCGCGGCGTAGTCGTCCCCGGCCATGCCCTGCGCGGCGGCGCCCTGCAGCATCTGCCCAAGCAGCGCCGTAAGCGACAGCGGCACGCGCAGGTCGGCGCCCGCATCCAGGATCAGGCCCACATCCTTGAGCATCTGGTCCACGGTGAAGGTGGGCGTGTAGTCGTTCTCGACCAGTTGCGCCGACTTGGCCTTGACGATGGGCGCGGCCACCGCGCTGGCGGTGATCACGGACCACATGTCCTGCCATTTGAGGCCGCCCTTGGCGCCCAGCGCCAGCGCTTCGGCCAGCATGCCGGAGGTCAGGCCGATCATCAGGTTCACCACCAGCTTCATCAGGCGCGCTTCCTCCGCTTCGCCCAGGTAGAACTGGCTCGGGCCAAGCGCGGTCAGCAGCGGCTTAGCCACGGCATAGGCTGCCGCCGGGCCGGACACCAGTGCGGTGAGTTGCGCCGCCTCCGCCATCTTGTTGTTGCCGGATACCGTCACGCGCAGGTACTGGATGTTGCGCTGCGCCAGCGCGGCAGCCACACGAGCGGACGCTTGCGGCGACACCGTGCTGGTGTCGATATACAGCGTGCCCGGCGCGGCCAGCTCGGCCACTTGCGCGCCTACGGCCTCGAAGGCCGCGTCGTGCGGCAGCGAGCTGAACACAACGTCCTTGCCGGCGGTTGCCTGCGCGAGCGATCCGGTCGTCTTCAGCCCGGCCTGGCGCGCGGCTTCCAGCACGGCGGGCGACAAGTCGAAGCCTTCCACCGAATGCCCGGCCGCGGCCAGGTGACGTCCCATGGGCAAGCCCATCTTGCCGATTCCGATAAAGCCGATCTGCATTGCTCGTCTCCAGTATGTTGTGTGTTCGGGGTGGCTCGGGGTGGTTCTGGGCGGCTCAGTCCGGGCGCACGCCTTCGAACGCCGCCTGCAGCAACTCGCGGATCGGCGCGCGCTCGATCGGGCGCGGATTCCAGTAGGGGTTGGCCAGGGCGATATCCGCGGCGCGGTCCAGGTCCTCGGCCTTCATGCCGATGTCGCGCAGCGCGGTGGCCGCGCCGTGGCGGGCGGCCAGGTCGTAAAGCGCCGCGGCGGCGGAGACGCCTTCGCTGCCCATGGCCCGGCGGATCCGCGCCATGGCATCCGGCGCGGCCAAGGCGTTATAGGCCATGGCATGCGGCAGCACCACCGTATGCGTCTCGGCATGGGGCAGGTTGAAGCTGCCGCCAAGCGTATGGCACAGCTTGTGATGCAGCGCCATGCCGACGCTGCCCAGCACCGAGCCGCACAGCCATGCGCCGTAGAGGCAGTCGGCGCGGGCATCCAGGTCGGACGGCGCAGCGAACACGCGGGGAATGCCGCTGGCCAGCGCCCGGATGCCCTCCTCCGCCATCAGCGACGTCACCGGATTGGCATCTTCGGCGTACAGCCCCTCGGCAGCGTGGGCGATGGCGTTCAGGCCGCTGGTCACGCTCAAGGCCACCGGCAGGCCCACAGTCAACGCGGGATCGTAGATCACGGTGCGCGGCAGCACGCGCGGGTCGCGGCCGGTTTTCTTCAGGCCGGCGTCGGTGAGGCCGTAGATCGGCGTCATCTCCGAGCCGGCATAGGTAGTGGGAATCGCCAGGATCGGCAGGCCCGAGGTCAGCGCAATGGCTTTGCCAAGCCCGGTGGTCGAGCCGCCGCCAAGGGCGATCATGCAGTCCGCGCCCACCTCCTGCGCGTGCGCAATCGCAGCGCGGGCGGACTCCACCGGCACGTGCATCACCGCGCCGGGATAAATGCCGGCGGACAACGGCCCGAGCGCGTCGGACAGCCGCGTTGCGTCTTCGGCCTGGTTGGGCGTGCACAGCACCAGCGCCCGCTTGGCCCCGAGCCGCTCCAGTTCCTGCCCCACCTGGCCCAGGGTCCCCGCCCCAAACAGCACGCGCATGGGCTGCGCCACGTATGTGAATGACGTTGGCATGGCTTTGTCTTCCTCCGCAAGGATCGGGCGGTGCCCGCTTGTCGTGTGTCTTGTCCGGCGCTTGTGGCCCTGGGCAGCAAAGGGCCACAGGCAGCGGACGCGTCAACGCACGTTAGCCTTCCACTGAGAGGAAAGAAATACCGGAATGGGAAAACACTCTTGACGCCAGCGGAAGAATTCGCGCATTCCCGCATTCCTTAACGGACGTCACTCGGGGTCGGAATCGTGCTAGTTTCCGGACTGGACTAGCGCACTTTCCGATGCTTCCGAAAAGCGCGCTCCCCGCTGCGACCCCACCCATTGTGCAAAGCGAAAAAGCCACTACCGTGAAACTTCGATCCGCCACGCTCGCCGTCTCCGCCATCGTCTGCGTGGTGCTCCTGGCCCTTGCCGCCGCGCTGGCCATGGGCGGCCCGACCCGGCCAAAGCCGATGGTGACCATCAGCGATCCGTTCAAGGACGTGGACTTCTCCGCGCTCGCGGCCCCCGCCCGCTACGCGGCACGCGACGGCACGCAGCTCACCTACCGCCGCTATCCGCCCGCCGGCGGCCTGCCCGGCCGAGGCAGCGTGATCCTGGTGCATGGCTCCTCGGCCAACAGCCAAAGCATGCATCCGCTCGCGCAAAGCTTCGCGCAGGCGGGCTTCACCGCCTACGCGCTGGACATGCGCGGCCATGGAGCCTCAGGCCCGCGCGGCGACATTGCCTATGTCGGGCAGCACGATGACGACCTGGAAGACTTTGTGCGCGCCGTTCAGCCCGCCGGCCCGAAGACGCTGGTGGGCTTTTCTTCAGGCGGCGGATTTGCGCTGCGCGTGGCCGGCGGCGCCCGGCAGTCCCTGTTCGACAACTACCTGTTCATGGCGCCCTATACGAACCGTCGGGCGCCCACTGCGCGCCCGGACGCAGGCGGCTGGGTCTCGGTCGGCGTGCCGCGCGTGATCGCGCTCACGCTGCTGAACCGGATCGGCATCACCGCCTTCAACCACTTGCCCATACTGGCCTTTGCCGTCAACGAGGCACCGCGCGCCGAGCTGACGCCGTCCTATTCCTATGCGCTGGCGACCAACTTCCAGCCCTATGAGGACTACCAGCGCAATATCCGCGAGATTCACAAGCCGGCGGCGGTACTGGCCGGGCAGGACGACGAAGTGTTTGTCGCCGACAGGTATGCACAGGTGTTCGCCGAGGCGGGCCGCCCGGATATCCCGGTAACGCTGGTGCCCGGTACCGGCCACATCATGCTCACTCTGTCGCCGGCCGCCCGCTCGGCAGCCGTGCAGGCCGTGGAGCGGCTGGATGGGGGGAGTAGACGATGACTTGCGCGGCGCGGCGAAGGAGCGCTCGCGTTTTTTATGTGAGTTGATAGGGTATCCGCACGCCTGGCTCGTTCGTTGAAAAGTCTTTGGTGTTGCGTGTGACCAGCAACATCGAGTGCGCTTGGGCGCAAGCCCAGATAATCGCGTCTGGCTGCTTGATCCGTGCTGCTTTTCGAATCTGGACCGCGCGAGAGGATACGGCATCATCGACTGCGATCACACGGAACGAATTGAGCCACGCGCGCAATGTCTGTTCCTCATCGGCCGTAGCGCCGACCAGCACCTCCATCCAGGTGATGACACTGATCGCCCTTGACTCGTAGCGGCGCATCTCGATCATCGCCTCTTCGATTCCGTTCAGGTGGTCGATCAGGATATTGGTGTCGAAGAGCGCGTTCACCACTCCTCCCGCAGCCTTTCCTGGTACGCAAGGCCATCCACCTTGCGGTTCTTCCAGAGCCCGAAGGTGTCAGAGGCAAGGCCAGGCTTACGCTGCGCTATATACGCTTGAATCGCTTCGCGAATGACTACCGCCCGAGGGCGCTTTTCTGCCTCGACGATGGCTGTCAGCTCTTGAAGCTGCTCCTCCGTGACGTCAACCAGGATGCGACTCATGATGAACCTGAGGATGATATGTGATATGCGCATCGTATATCATTCAACTTTGCATAACAAGAGCGCCGTCGCGGCACTCCATTTCGCGCGGGTTCCCAGCGTAAGGCCTCACGCCCGGCATGGCATCTGCTCCGGCCCGAACAGGCACCATCTGCTCCTGTTCGGCGCGGGCAAGGGACGCTAGCCTGATGGCTACCCACAAGCCCCTCGCCGGCGGGGCGAA
This sequence comes from Cupriavidus sp. CuC1, assembly GCF_044627735.1. Taxonomy (NCBI): domain Bacteria; kingdom Pseudomonadati; phylum Pseudomonadota; class Betaproteobacteria; order Burkholderiales; family Burkholderiaceae; genus Cupriavidus; species Cupriavidus sp. CuC1. Next base: position 36,856 of record NZ_JBIUHC010000053.1, read on the forward strand.
CTCCCCTTCCCCGCACGGCACACCTGGAAGTGCTCCATGTATGTGTATGACACCGTCGACCAGCAACTGGTCGACCAGCGCGTTGCGCAGTTCAGCGGCCAGACCGAACGGTTTCTCAGCGGCCAGCTCACCGAGGACGAGTTCCGCGTGCTGCGGCTGCAGAACGGCCTCTATATCCAGCGGCATGCGCCCATGCTGCGCGTGGCGATCCCCTACGGCATGCTGGTGTCGCGGCAACTGCGCAAGCTGGCCGAGATAGCGCGCCGCTGGGACCGCGGCTACGGGCACTTCAGCACGCGGCAGAACATGCAGTTCAACTGGCCGCGCCTGGAAGATGCGCCCGCCATCCTGGCGGAGCTGGCGACGGTGCAGATGCATGCGATCCAGACCAGCGGCAATTGCATCCGCAACACCACCACCGACCATTTCGCCGGGCTGGCGCCGGATGAGATCGTGAACCCGCTGGTGTGGTGCGAGATCATCCGCCAGTGGTCGATGCTGCACCCGGAGTTTGCCTTCCTGCCGCGCAAGTTCAAGATCGCGGTGAGCGGCGCCACCACGGACCGCGCGGCGGTGGGCGTGCACGACATCGGCCTGCAGGCCGTGGAGCGCGACGGCGAGCTTGGCTTCCGGGTGTGGGTGGGCGGCGGCATGGGCCGCACGCCGATGGTGGGCAAGCTGATCAATGCCTTCGTGCATTGGTCGGATCTGCTCACCTACCTGCAGGCCACGCTGCGGGTCTACAACCTGCACGGCCGACGCGACAACAAGTACAAGGCGCGCATCAAGATCCTGGTCAAGGACCTGACGCCGGGCGTGTTCGCGCAACAGGTGGACGAGCAATGGCAGCGGATCCGCGGCGGCCCGGACACGGTCAGCGCGGACTTCGTGGCCGGCGTGGCGAGCCGCTTCACCACGCCGGCCTATGACCCCGCCGCGGCGCACGAGGACGGGCCCAGCCCTGCCCTGGCGGCCGCGCACCCACGCTTTGCCCGCTGGCTGCGCAGCAATGTGCATGCGCATCGCGTGCCCGGCTACGCCGCCGTGACCGTCTCGCTGAAAGCCACCGGCACGCCGCCGGGCGACATCACCGCCGACCAGATGGATGCGGTGGCGGACCTGGCGCAGCGCTACGGCTTTGGCGAGCTGCGCGTCTCGCACGAGCAGAACCTGATCCTTGCCGACGTGCGCCGCGGCGCGCTGTTCGCGCTCTGGCAGGAGTTGGACGCGTTGAACCTGGCGACGGCGAACATCGGCCTGCTCACCAATATCATTGCCTGCCCGGGCGGGGATTTCTGCTCGCTGGCCAACGCGGTGTCGATCCCACTGGCCGAGGCCATCCAGCGCCGCTTTGACGACCTGGACTACCTGTTCGAGATCGGCGAGCTGGACCTGAACATCTCCGGATGCATCAACTCTTGCGGGCACCACCACGTGGGCCATATCGGCATCCTCGGCGTGGACAAGGCCGGCGAGGAGTGGTACCAGGTGACCATCGGGGGCCGCCAGAACGGCGCGGCCGGCCACGCCCTGCTGGACCAGCACAAGGGCGGCGGCGCCGCCATCGGCCGCATCATCGGCCCGTCGTTCGCGCGCGATGAAGTCCCGGACGTGGTGGCGCTGCTGATCGATACCTACCTGTCCCTGCGCGACAGCGAGGCGGAGCGGTTTATCGACGTGGTCGAGCGGGTTGGCCCGGAGCCCTTCAAGCAGGCGGTCTACCAAGACCCGAGGATCGTCGCGCGGCGGCAGCAAGCGGAGGAAGCCCGTGCCTGATCACAAATCCACGCAGCCCCTGAAAAATGTGATCCGCAACGGCCAGCTCGAAGCAGACATCTGGCGCGCCTTCGTGCCGGACGAGAGCGCGCCTGTTTCGGCATCGGCATCGGCATCGGCAACGCACGCCATGCCGCCAGACGAAGACGGCTGGCTGGTCACCCTTGGCACATGGCGGGCAGCCCGCGACACGCTACGCCTGCGCCGCCACCCGGTGGCCGTGTACCTCGGCCCGGATGCGGACCCTGAAGACTTGCTCGAAGCGAACGCGGCCACCATCGATGCCACCGGTATCGCGCACCTGGCGATCGACTTCCCGGTCTATACGGACGGGCGCGGCTATTCGCTGGCGCAGTTGCTGCGCACGCAATATGGCTGGGGCGGCGAGCTGCGCGCGGTGGGCGACGTGATGATCGACACGGTGCACTACATGGCGCGTTGCGGCTTTGATGCCTTCGCCGTCAAGCCGAGCCACGACCCGCAGGCAGCGCTTGCCGCGCTGGGCACGTTCACGGTGCATTACCAGAAGACGTATTCGGCGGTGGCCGCGCCGGCTATTTCGGCAGCCAGCCGTCCAGCAGCGCGTTGACTGGCTCGTGGGCCTCGTACTGGACCCAGTGGCCCGCGTTGGCAATGACGCGGCCTTCGCGGCGCGGGCGATCCTGGGTCATCGCCGCGATGGCCGGGACAGGATCCGCCGTGACATCGTGCTCGCCCCAGGCCAGCAGCACCTCGCCGCCGAAGCGGTCCAGCGCATCGCGCAGGTCGCCGGAGCGCGAGATGTTCTTGCTGCGAAAGCGCGTGTGCCGGCATGACTCGGTATGCGCGTACATTGCCATGGCATCGACCTTGGCCGGGTCGGCAATCATGAACGCCTCCAGGTTGTAACGCATCGCCACCGCCAGGGCCTCGGCGTCCTGCGCCTGGCGCCAGTCCACCAGCGCGCGCTGCTGGCGGCGGATGCCGCCGTGCCCGCCCGAGCCCATCAGCGCCAGCCGCGGCACGGTGCCGAGCGACGCCGCCACGTTGGCGGCCACCAGCCCGCCGAAGGAGAAGCCGACGAGGCTGACGGCCTGCGCGCAGCCGGGCAACTGCCGGATGCTCTTGACGAGCGTGCCGGTCATCACCGCAAGATCGCTGGCAATATCGTCCGACTCGCCAAACCCCGGCATGTCCGGCGCCCACACCGTGCGGTGCGCGGCCAGCGCCTCGATATTGCGCACCCAGTGCAGCCAGCTGCCATGCCCGCCATGCAGCAGGACCACGGGTTGCCCCTGGCCAAAGCGGCGCCAGACCATGCGGCAGCCGTCGGCATCGGTGACGATCCGTTGCGCCCGATGCGCCAGGGCGGCCGCCTGCGCTTCGGGTTGGGCTGACGTGACGGGGGTTTTGCTGCTTGTCTGGGTCATAGGCATAGGCGCGCGCCGCCTGGCCTCCTGGCGCGGCTATCTGCCTCGGCGCACCTGGGGATGCCGGCCGCGCGAAAGACGGTTCCGATCCCGGATCATAGCGAATTCCGGATGTACCGTCCCTGGCCAAGCGAGACGACGTCCGGGCAACCAAGCAGCGCCAGGGTCCGGTCGATGTCGGCCACGAACATGGCCAGCACCTCGTCCACGCCGGTCTCGCCACGCGCGGCAAGGCCGTAGAGCAAGGGCCTGCCGAGCATGACGGCCCGTGCCCCTAGCGCCAGCGCCTTGACGACGTCCCGGCCGTTGCGAAAGCCGCTGTCCACCAGCGTCTGCGCGCCGCCGACGGCCGCCACCACCTCGGGCAATACGGAGATCGGCGCCGCAAGATCCGCGAGTTGCCGGCCGCCATGATTCGACACGATGACGCCGTCCGCGCCGAGTGCCACGCAGCGCGCGGCGTCGCGGGCATTCAGGATGCCTTTGACGTACAGCTTGCGCGGCCACATGTCGCGCAACGCGGCGAGGTCGTCCCAGCAGAAGCTGGCGTCCATGCGGCGCTGTAGCAATGCAGCCTGGGCGCCGGCATCGGCACCGCCATCCACACCGCCATCCACGTTAGGCAGCGTCGGCAAGCCATGGCGGCATTGCCGGATCGTCCACGCGGGGTGCAACGCCGCATCCGCCACGATGCGCGGCGTCAGGCGCAACGGCACCGCAAAGCCGTTGCGCAGGTCGCGCTCGCGCCGCCCGTTCACGGTCACGTCCGTGGTCAGCACCAGGGCTTCATAGCCGGCAGACAGCGCGCCCTTGACCAGCGCGCGGGCGTGCTCGCGCTGCACCACATAGAGCTGGAACCACAGCCTGCCGCCGGCACGGCGCGCCACCTCCGCCAGCGCCACGTTGGACGCGGTGGACAGCGTGAACGGAATGCCGGCGCGGGCGGCGGCGCGCGCGAGCATCACGTCGCCATCGGGCCGGCAGGCGCCGTTCAGTCCCATCGGCGCGACGACCAGCGGCGCCGCGCTGCGCGCCCCCGCCAGGGTGGCCGACAGGTCCCGCGCGCTCACATCGGTCAGGCGCGCCGGGTCCAGCAACAGGGCATCGAGCGCTTCGCGATTACGCCGGATCCCGGACTCGTCATCCGCGCCGCCTTCTATGTAGTCGAAAACGATGCGGGGCAGCCGGCGCTGCGCCAGGCGCCGGTAGGCTTCGAGATTGAGGAGCGCTGTCATGCCGTATGCCGGGAGGGTTGCATGGAGACCGGGCCTCAGGAACGTGCGAGGACCGCGTCACCCCTGGCCGGCGGACGCGCCAGCTTCGGGATGTGCCCCTTGACCGCAAGCAGCGCCACCAGCACGGCGGCCATCGCCGCGCCTAGCATGCCGAGGTAGGACGACGCGCCGCCCGCGGTGATCACCGCCGCGCCCGCGAAGGCGCTGAGAATTGCCCCGAGGCGGCCAAAGGCCAGCGCCGACGCCGTGCCGGTGGCCCGCACGGCTGTGGGATACACGAAGGCACACAGCGCGTACATGGTCGACTGGACCGCATTGACGAACATGCCATGCACGCCCAGGCCAAAGATCAGCAACCACGTACTGTGGCGGACATCCACGCCTTGCAGCAGCAGCGCGCTGGCCGCCCCGCCGGCGCAACAGATCGCCAGCGGCCAGCGCGAGCCGAAGCGCGCGATGGCAACCGCGCAGCACAGCGCGCCGATGACGCCGCCGAGGTTGTAGGCGGTCAGGCCGGAGCCCGCGACCGCCACGTTCAGTCCCTCCGATGCCAGCATGGTCGGCAGCCAGCTGAAGGCGCTGTAGACGGCCAGCAGGCACATGAAGAATGCGCACCAGATCGCCAGCGTGTCGCGCGCCTGCCCGGGCGCGAACAGCGCGCCGAAGCCCTTGCGGCTCTCCGCCCCGCGCTCGGCCAGGTCGGTGAAGGCCGCGTCCGCCGGCAGCGGCCTGGACATGCGGCCGAGCAGCCGGCGCAGTTCGCCCCACCGCTTCGGGCGGCGCACCAGGAAGCGCGGCGACTCGGGCAGGACCAGCATCAGCAGCACGCCCAGGCCCAGCGGCAGGGCGCCGCCGATAAAGAACAAGCCGCGCCAGCCATAGGCCGGCAGGACCACGCTGGCGAACAGGCCGGCCAGCATGCCGCCAAGCGGCACGCAGACGATGGTGGCCGTCACCGCCAGCGTGCGGCTGCGTGCCGGGGTGAACTCGGCCGTCATGGTGGTGGAGCTTGGCAACGCGCCGCCGATGCCAAGCCCGGCGATCAGGCGCAGCACGGCGATTGTCGTCGTGTCCGGGGCGAAGCCGATGGCGCAGGTAGCCGCGCCGAACAGGAAGACACTGCCGATCACGGCCCACCTGCGGCCGAAGCGGTCCGCTAACAGGCCCGCGCACGCGCTGCCGATGCCCATGCCCACCAACCCGGCCGCCACCGCGGGTGCGAAGGCGCTGCGGGTGATGCCCCATTCCTTGATCAGCACGGGTATCGCGAAGCCGATCAACTGGCCATCGAAGCCGTCCATCACGATGGACAGCGCCGCCAGCATCACGACGATCTTCTGCATGGTCGTGTAAGGGCCGTCGTCGAGCACGCTGCCCACATCGACCGACGCGCCGGCTTGTTGCAGGTTAGCGCTCATGATGACGCTCCATGGCGGATTGAATTGCGGCCCGCGGCAATGGCGCGGAACAGATGGGTATGCATGCGTGTCTCCTGTCGATGGGCGCTTTGGCCGGGGCCAGCGCTTTTTTGTATTGCGTACTGCGTATCGCGTATCGCGTATTGCGTATTGCGTATTGAGGCTATGGCGGGCCGTGGCTCAGTGCTGCCGGAGCGGACTGGCGCCCTGTCCGCCGCTTGCCGCCCGGGCCTCGATCAGCCGGACGAGTTGCAGCAGGCTCTCGGTGCAGGGCACCGGCACCCCGTGGCGCCGCGCCGCGGCCACCACGGCGCCGTTGATCGCATCGATCTCGGTGCGCCGGGCGGCAAGGATGTCCTGCAGCATCGAAGGCTTGTGGCCGATGTGGTGGCCGATGGCGTGCAACACGTTGGCGCCGACCTTGTCCGCATCGACAGCCACGCCATGACGCCTGGCCACGGCCAGCACCTCGGCCACCACGGAGAAGGCGAGCGCCGGGCCATCCGGGATGCTGCCCAACTGGTCCACGGTGCTGCCGGTGACCGCGCACAGGGGATTCAGCGCGGCGTTGAACGCCACCTTCTCCCAGATGGCGGCCCACACATCCGCGTCGGCAGTGCAGTGCAGCCCCGCGCGCTCCAGCGCCGCTACCGTCCCCGCCACGGCGGGCCGGTCCACGCCATCGGCGCTCATCATCCGGGTCCCGCCCTCGCCGTGCGAATGCACGTGCCCGGGACCAACCAGGTCGGCCGGCCATGTGGTGACGCCGATGAGAAGCCGCTGCGCGGGAACGAACTCCCCGATCGCCTCGACGCTACCCAGGCCATTTTGCAGCGTCAGCACGTTCGTGCCCGGGCCGAGCAGGTGGCGCACGCCTGCCATCGCGGCGCGCGTGTGCATGGATTTGGTGAAGACGATAAGCAGATCGGGGATGGCGTGCGCCTGTTCCGGGCGCACCGCCCGCATGCCGTGGACCCGCCGGTCCGCCTCATCCGTCTGCAGGCGCAGGCCAAGGCGGCGGATCGCGTCGAGATGCGCGTCGTTAATATCGAGCAAGGTAACGGCATGGCCCGCTTCGGCAAGACGTCCGCCGAACAGCGAGCCCATGGCCCCAGCCCCGAGAATTGCGATCTTGATCATAGGCCTCGCCAGGATCCGGCGTTGGTTGGATGGATGTGCTCCGGCGTGGCGGCAACCCGGCCGCCTGCGGCCTAGAACGGGTAGCGGCGCGGCGTCGTCTGCACGGTGACCCAGCGCAGGTCGGTGAACTCGGCAATGCCGGCCTGCCCGCCAAAGTGGCCAAACCCGCTGCTCTTCACGCCGCCGAAGGGCATCTGCGCCTCGTCGTGCACCGTCGGGCCATTGATATGGCAGATGCCGGATTGAATGCGCCTGGCCACGTTCATGGCCCGCGCCACGTCGCGGCTGAACACCGCCGACGAAAGCCCGTACTCGTTATCGTTGGCGCAGGCGATGGCCTCGGCTTCGCCGCTGACGCGCACGATGGGCTTGACCGGGCCGAACGACTCTTCCGCGTAGATCCGCATCTGCGGCGTGACGTGATCAAGCAGCGTGGCCGGCATCAGGGTGCTGTCCGCCTTGCCGCCGCACAGCAGCTTCGCGCCTTTGGCCAGGGCGTCGTCGATCAGCGCGTTGCAGCGCTCGACCGTGCTCATGTCCACCACGGAGCCCAGCACCACCGGGCCCTTGCGCGGGTCGCCCAGCGGTAGCGAGCTGGCCTTGGCGGCCAGTTGCGCGACAAAGGCGTCGGCGATCTTGTTGTCGACGATGATGCGCTCGGTCGACATGCAGATCTGGCCGGAGTTGGCGAACGCGCCAAAGGCGGCGCCGGCAACGGCGGCATCGATATCGGCATCGTCCAGCACCAGCAACGGGGCCTTGCCGCCCAGCTCAAGCACCACCGGCTTCAAGTGTCTGGCACAGCTGGCAGCGATGACCTTGCCCACTCGGGTGGAGCCGGTGAAGTTCACGCGCCGTACCGCCGGATGGGCGATCATGGCTTGCACGAGTTCGCCCGCATCGGCCGGCGCATTGGTGACGAAGTTCACCACGCCCTTGGGCAGGCCGGCCTCCTGCAGGGCTTCGATGATCAGGCCGTGGGTGGCGGGACAGATTTCCGAGCCCTTGAGCACCACGGTATTGCCGCAGGCCAGCGGCAAGGCGATGGCGCGCACGGCCAGGATGACCGGGGCGTTCCACGGTGCCATGCCAAGCACCACGCCGGCCGGCTGGCGCACGCCCATGGCCAGGCTGCCCGGCACGTCCGACGGAATGACCTCGCCATGGATCTGCGTGGTCAGGCAGGCCGCTTCGAGCAAGCCGGCCGCAGCCAGGTGCACGTTGAAGCCGGCCCACATGGCGGACGCGCCGGTCTCGGCGGCCATCGCGGCGGCAAAGGCTTCGGCCCTGGCTTCCAGCGCATGCGCGGCCTTGGTCAGCAGCGCGCGGCGCTCGCTCGGGCCGATGGCGGCCCAGGCGTCGAAGGCCGCGGCGGCGGCGTCCACCGCCGACAGCGCATCGGCTACCGTGGCGGCCGGGGCAACGGTGGCTACCTCGCCGTCCAGCGGATTGCGGCGCTCGAAGGTGGCGCCATTGCCTGCCTGGCGTTGTTGGCCGTCGATCAGCAACGAAATCTTCTGCATCCTTGTCTCCTGTGTTTGCTTCACGTTAATTGGCTCCGCGCCGGGTTACTCGTCGGCGTCGACCGATGCCGCCGGTTTGCTCCCCTCTCCCGCCTGCGGGAGAGGGGCCGGGGGAGAGGGCGGGCGTTTGTTATGCCGTCGTGCTGCAAAAAACCAATGGCTTCGCTTCAAGTGGCTCCTAGCCGAACCGCCCCTCTCCCCAACCCTCTCCCCGTGAGGGGAGAGGGAGTAACAGCCGTCGTCATTTCAAGCGGCGTTGGCGCACTCGTCGGCGTCGACCAATGCCGCCGGTTTGCTCCCCTCTCCCGCCTGCGGGAGAGGGGCCGGGGGAGAGGGCGAGCGCTTGTTATGCCTTCGTGCTGCAAAAAACCAATGGCTTCAAGTGGCTCCTAGCCGAACCGCCCCTCTCCCCAACCCTCTCCCCGTGAGGGGAGAGGGAGTAACTGCCGTCGTCATCGCAAGCGGTTCTGGCGCATCCTGTCGGCCTCGGCCGATGCCTCAGCTTTGCATCACCTAATGCGAGTCAGGCAACCTCGACCTCTACCAAAAACGGTACCGGCGCGCGTAGCCCATCCGCCAGCGCATCGCGCAGCAATGCAGCGTCACGCACCCGCACGCCTTCGCAGCCCATCCCTTTGGCCAGCGCCACGAAATCGATCCCCGGCAGGTCCGTGCCCTGTACCGGATCGGTCGCGGCGAAGCCGAACTCCGGCGCGAAATCCTGTAGCGCGGCGTAGCGCGCATTGTTGAGGATCACGAAGGTGATCGGCAGCTTGAGCTGGACCGCGCTCCAGATGGCCTGGATCGAGTACATGCTGGAGCCGTCGCCGATCAGCGCGATGACCCGCGAGCCGGGCCGCGCCAGCGCCACGCCAACCGCGGCAGGCATGCCATAGCCCAGGCCGCCACTGTCCATCGTGTAGAAGGTGCCACTGCGCGTGAAGGGCAGGTAGCCCTGCATGACGGGCCGCGCGCTGGGCGCTTCCTCCACCACGATGTCGGCAGCGTCGCGCACCTCGGCCAGGGTCTGGAGCACGTAGGCGGTGGACATCAGCGGTGCCGGTTCGGCACGCGGGCGCGGCGGGCGCGGCGCGGGCAGCGCACGCGTCCTTGACGCGGGCCGCTCCAGCAGGTCGAGCACGCCGAGCCGGATATTGCCCACCACCGATGCGCCGACCGGCGTCCAGGCCGCGATGGCGGGATCGTCGATCAGCTGATACAGCGTGGCGCCCTCCGGCACGTGGGGGCCGGCGCCTTCCACATGATAAGTAAAGGCCGGCGCGCCCAGCACCAGGATCAGGTCGTGCCCGCCCAACAGGCCGACGATCTTCTCACGCATGGCGGGCAGGAAACCGGCAAACAGGCGATGGTCTTCCGGGAAGCCGCAGCGCCCGGACATGGGCGCCACATAGACGCGCGCATTGTGCGTCTCGGCCAGGCGCACCACCTCGTCCCACGCACCGGCGCGATCGACCGCGCCGCCGATGACGAAGGCCGGCCGCTCGCAGGCATCCAGCGCGGCGCCAATGCGCCCGATCGCCACCGGATCGGGCCGCACCTCGGTGCTGACGGCGCGCGCGGCCACCAGTTCGGCTGGCTGGTCCCAGTCGTCCACCGGGATCGAGACCAGCACGGGGCCGCGCGGCTCCTGCATCGCCACGTAATAGGCCCGCGCGATGGCCAGCGGCACATCCGCGGCGCGCGCGGGCTCGATGCTCCACTTGACGTACGGCTTGGCCAGCTCGGTCGCCTGCGTGGACGACAGGAAGGGATCGAACGGCAGGATCGAGCGCGCCTGCTGGCCCGCCGTGATGATCATCGGCGTGCGGTTCTTGAACGCGGTGAAGATATTGCCCATGGCGTTGCCCACGCCGGCCGCCGAATGCAGGTTGACCAGCGACGCATTGCGGCTGGCCTGCGCATAACCGTCGGCCATGCCCACCACCACCGCCTCCTGCAGCCCGAGCACGTAGCGGAAGTCGGCGGGGAAATCCCGGAACATCGGCAACTCGGTTGAGCCGGGATTGGCAAACACCGAGGTGATGCCAAACTGGCGCAGCAGGTCGATCACGGCGTCGCGCACGGTGATGGTTGCGTTGCGCGCGGCGTCCGCCACGGTTGTCGTGCTACCGGTCATGCAAATCTCTCCCGTCGGTGAATTCGGTTGAACGCCTGGCCCAAGGCCGGCGCTTGCTTGGTGCGCAAAGTATGCGAGCCCGACCCTTGATTGAATATTGCCTTTTTGGTCAAAAGGCATTACTTTTGCGCATGACTTTCGATCTGCGTCAACTCAAGGCCTTCACCACCATCGTCGCCAGCGGCAGCCTGGGCCGGGCGGCGGACGCGCTGCACGTGACCCAGCCTGCCCTGAGCCGCACCATCAAGCGGCTGGAGGACGAGCTTGGCGCGCCGCTGTTCGAGCGGCACGCCAAGGGCATGCTGCTCACCGCGGTGGGCAGCGCCCTGCTCCCCCATGCCACCCTGCTGCAACGCGAGGCCGAGCACGCGCGCGAGGAAATCGATGCCATGCGCGGCCTGGCCAAGGGCACCATCAAGGTGGGGGCGGTGGGCAGCATCGCCAGCCTGGTGCTGCCGCTGGCGGTTGGCCGGGTCACCAAGGCGTGGCCAAACCTGCGCGTGGAGATCACCGAGGGCGTGTGGGACCGGCTGGCGGAAAGCCTGGTCCGGCATGAGATCGACCTGGCGCTCAGCATCTGCGCGCCGGATACGGACGAGATCGAGGCCATTGCCGACTGCCGCTGGGAGGACAGCAGCTACGTGGTGGCGGCGCCGGGCCACCCGCTGCGGCGCAAGCCGGCATTGACCCTGGCCGATACGCTGGACCAGCAATGGGCCATCCCGCCCCGGGGCACCGGGCCGTTCGAGCACATGCGGCAGGTGTTTGCGGCGCAGGGGCTGGGGCTGCCGAACATCGTTGTGGAGACGCGCTCGGTGACCGCCCTGAAGAGCCTGGTGGCGCAATCCGGCTTTTTGAGCTGGATGGCCGAGCCGATGGTCGAGGCCGAGCGCAAGGCCGGGGTGATCGATATCCTGGACATTCCCGGCGGGGTCGGCAAGCGTACGCTGACGGCCTTCCGGCGGCGCCAGGGTATCCTGCCCGGCCCCGCGGTCAAGCTGCTGGAAGCGCTGCGCCAGCTGACCGCGGCTTGACGAGGCCAGTGCCTCGATCCGGCGACGTCGCCGGCTATATCGACGCCAGGGAAATCACGTCAGCCAGGTGCTTTCTTTCGCAAGCCATCTCATTCGCTACGATCTCTGCCATCGCGGCCAGGCTTGCCTGGACGATGGCTGCGGCATCGACCTCGAAATAGCGCCGCAGCGCCGCCCGCGAATCGCTTCGCCCGAAGCCATCGGTGCCCAGCGTCACATAGCGCCGCCCCGGCGGGACGAAGGCACGCACCAGCTCCGGCAGCGCGCGGACATAGTCGGTGGCCGCGACAATCGGGCCGCTGCCCGCCTCGAGCTGCCGCCCGAACCAGCTATCGATTGCCGCAATGTCGCCATGGCGCCATAAGCGTTCGCGCTCCCCCCCTTCGCGCGCCAGCTCGATGTAGCTGGTCACGCTCCAGACATCGGCCGCAATGCCATGCACCTGCTCGAGCAGGCGCGCTGCCTTCAGGACTTCGCCCATGATTGCCCCGCTGCCGAACAACTGCACGCGATGGTCGAACGCCCCGCCACGCCGCAGCAGGTACATGCCCCGCACCACGCCTTCGTGCGCTTCGGCCGGCAGGCTCGGATTCTCGACGCCTTCATTGGTGACGGTGACGTAGTAGAACTCGTCGGCCTGTTCGCTGACCATGCGCCGCATGCCATGGTCGACGATGACCGCCAGTTCCCCGGCGAAGGCCGGATCGTAGGCGCGGCAGTTGGGAATGGTCGAAGCCGCCAGATGGCTCGTGCCATCCTGGTGCTGCAGGCCCTCTCCGCCCAGCGTGGTGCGTCCCGAGGTGGCGCCGATCAGGAACCCGCGTGCGCGCTGGTCGGCGGCGGCCCAGATCAGGTCGCCCACACGCTGGAAGCCGAACATGCTGTAGTAGATATAGAACGGCAGCATCGTGACGCCGTGCGTGGAATAGCTGGTGGCCGCCGCGGTCCACGAGGACAGCGCGCCGGCCTCCGTGATGCCCTCCTCCAGGATCTGCCCATCCTTGACCTCCCGGTACGACAGCATCGAAGCCGCATCCTCCGGCTGGTAAAGCTGCCCGAACGGCGCATAGATGCCGACCTGGCGAAACAGGTTCGCCATGCCGAATGTCCGCGCTTCGTCGGCGACGATCGGCACGATGCGCGGGCCCAGCACGGGATCCTTGAGCAAGGCGCCCAGGTACCGCACGAGCGCCATGGTGGTGCTCATCGCCTTGCCCTCGGCGCGCACGGCAAACGCGGCGGTCTTGTCCAACCCGGGCACCGCCAAAGGCTCGGCGCCCGGATGGCGCGCAGGCAGATAGCCACCGAGGGCGGCACGCCTGGCCTGCAGGTAGCGCAGCTCCGGGCTGTCCTGCGCTGGCCGGTAGAACGCGGCCTGCGCCACCTGTTCGTCGGACAGCGGCAACTGGAACCGGTCCCGGAACGCGAGCAGGTCGTCCGGGCCGAGCTTTTTTTGCTGGTGCGTGGTCATCCGGCCTTGCGCGATGGCGCCCATGCCGTAGCCCTTCATGGTCTTGGCCAGCACCACGCAGGGCCGCCCGTTGCGCTTGGCGGCTTCGGCAAATGCCGCATGGATCTTCGCCGGGTCGTGCCCGCCCCGGCGCAGGCGGTCGATCTCGTCGTTGGACAGATGCTCGACCAGCGCCCGCAGCGCCGGCGTCTTGCTGAAGAAGTTCTCGCGATTGAACGCGCCATCGTTGGCCGAGAGCGTCTGGAATTCTCCGTCCACGGTCTGCGCGAACGCGCGGCTGATGGCGTGATCGTGGTCGCGTGCCAGCAGCGCGTCCCACTCCGACCCCCACAGGCACTTGACGACCTGCCATCCCGCCCCCGCGAACAGGGCCTCGAGTTCATCGACAATGCGCCCGTTGCCGCGCACCGGCCCGTCCAGGCGCTGGAGATTGCAGTTGATGACGAACGTGCAGTTGTCCAGTTTCTCCCGGGCGGCTAACGTCAGTGCCGCAATCGACTCCGGCTCGTCCATCTCGCCATCGCCGAAGAAGCCCCAGACGCGGCGCTCGCTGGTTGCTTTCAACCCTCTGTTTTCCAGGTAGCGCATGAAACGCGCCTGGTAGATGGCGTTGAGCGGGCCGATGCCCATCGACCCGGTCGGGAATTGCCAGAAATCCGGCATCAGGTATGGATGCGGGTAGGAGCTCAAGCCACGAATCCCCTTGCCTTCGGCAACGATCTCTTGCCGGTAGTGGCACAGCGATGCTTCATCCAGCCGGCCTTCCAGGAAGGCGCGCGCATAGACGCCGGGCGCCGAATGCGGCTGGAAGAAGACGAGATCCCCGCCTTGCGCGGCACCGGGGCCGCGGAAGAAATGCTGGTAGCCAACCTCGAACAGGTCCGCCGCCGAGGCATAGCTCGCGATGTGGCCGCCGAGTTCGCCATGCGCCTGGTTGGCGCGCACCACCATGGCGAGGGCGTTCCAGCGCAGGATCGCCGACAGGCGCTGCTCCATCGCCAGGTCGCCGGGATAGGCCGGTTGCGCTTCCACCGGCACGGTGTTCAGGTACGGCGTCACCTGTTCTGGCCGCCACTGCAAGCGGAGCTGCCTGGCATGCGCCAGCAGCGCATCCAGGATGGCGCATGCGCGCTCCTTGCCGTGCTGCGGGCCCCAGGCCGACAGCACGCCGTCGAGCGCGTCGCACCACTCCTGAAGCTCCTGCGGATCCGTCTGCACGATCGGATCGACCGCCAGGGTGGAACCGAATCGGTCATGAGATGCCATCTTGATAGGCTCCCGCCGGCAACCGCCCGGCTCAATTTGCCTGAATGTTGGCCTTCTGGGCGATGGCCCGCATGCGCGGCAGGTCCTTGTCGATCATGGTCCCGACTTGTTCCGGCGTTGCATAGGACGGCTCCAGGCCGTTGGCCACCAATTTTTCCTGGATCTCATGGTCTTTCATGGCCTGCGCCAGGGCTTTCTCCAGCCGTGACTTGACGTCGGGCGGCAGGCCACGCGGGGCCGCGATCGCCACCCATGAATCCGCATCGAAGCCGGGGAAGCCGGATTCCGCGACGGTGGGAACCTCCGGCAGCAGCGTCGCGCGCCTGGCGCCTGCCACCGCGATCACCTTGATCCTGCCGCTCTTGATGTGCGGGAGGGACGCCGCAATGGTGTCGACCGAGAAGGGAATCTGGCCGCCGATCAGGTCAGCAATGGCCGGGGCGCTGCCCTTGTAGGGAATGTGCTGGAGCTGCATGCCGGTGGCGGCCAGGATCATCTCGCCCGCGAAGTGACCGGTGGTGCCATTGCCGAAGGAGCCGTAGGCGTATTTCCCCGGCGCGGCCTTCACCGCCGCCATCATCTGCTTGAGGTTGTCCACCGGGACATCGCGATTGGCCAGCAGGATCAAGGGCACCCGCGCGACCAGGCCGATCGGCTCGAAACTTTTCACCGGATCGTATGGCAGATTCGCATTGATGGCGGGATTGACCGTGAAGGTCGAGCCTGAGCTGATGAACAGCGTGTAGCCGTCGGGCGCGGCCTTTGCCACGTAGCCAGCGCCAACGATGGTACCGGCACCCGCGCGGTTCTCGATGACCACGGGCTGGCCGAGACGATCGCCCAGCTTCTTGCCGACCAGGCGTCCAATGATGTCTACCGCCCCGCCGGGCGGAAACGGCACCACCAGCACGACCGGCCTGGCGGGATAGCCCTGGGCCTGCGCAGGCGCGGCGCATAGGGCTACGCCCAGCAGCGACAGCGCCTTCACCGCCATCGAAACGCTTCGTGGAACGACGTTCATTCGCGACTCCAGTAATTGAGCGACGGGGAACAAAGTGGGGCTGTGTCAAACAGGCTGCCCTTGATGCCGGCGTTCAACCACGGGCACCAAGGGACAGCCAGGTGCGCGCAGGCAGGCGCGCAGGCGGGATCAGCCGTTCCTGAACAGGAAGCTGTAGGCGCTCAGCGCCGGAGCGCCGCCGAGGTGGGCGTAAAGCACCTTGGAGCCTTCCGGGAATTCGCCACGGCGGACCAGGTCGATCATGCCCTGCATCGATTTCCCTTCGTAGACGGGGTCAGTCATCATGCCCTCGAACTTGGCGCTCATCCGGATGGCCTCGAGGGTCTCCTCGGAAGGCAGGCCATACTCCGGGCCGCCGTAGCGCGTGTCGAGCACCACGTCGTCGTCGGTGATATCGCGGCCCAGGTCCACCAGGTGCGCGGTGTTCCTCGCAATGCGCAGGATCTGCGCCCGGGTCTGCTCCGGCTTGGCCGATGCGTCGATGCCGATCACGCGGTTGGCCCGGCCATCGGCGGCGAAGCCGACCACCATGCCGGCCTGCGTGCTGCCGGTCACCGAGCAGACCACGATGTAGTCGAACTTGAAGCCGAGTTCCGCTTCCTGCGCGCGCACTTCTTCCGCGAAGCCCACAAACCCCAGGCCGCCCAGCGGGTGCTCGGAACACCCCGCCGGGATCGGGTACGGCTTGCCGCCCGCCTGGCGCACGCTCTCCATGGCCTCTTCCCAGCTCTTGCGGATCCCGATATCGAAGCCATCGCTGACCAGGCGCACGTCGGCGCCCATGATGCGCGACATCTGGATATTGCCAACGCGGTCATAGACGGCGTCTGAATAGTTCACCCAATCTTCCTGCACCAGCACGCACTTCAGGCCGAGATGCGCCGCCACGGCAGCCACCTGGCGCGTCTGGTTCGACTGGATGCCGCCGATGGAGACGAGCGTGTCGCAGCCTTGGGCAAGCGCGTCCGGAATGATGTACTCGAGCTTGCGCGTCTTGTTGCCGCCGAACGCCAGGCCGCTGTTGCAGTCTTCGCGCTTGGCATAGAGGTCGACCTTGCCGCCGAGATGCGCGCTCAGGCGTTTGAGCGGCTGGATGGGCGTGGGGCCGAACGTCAGTTGGTGGCGGGGAAAGCGTTTGAGATTCATGGTGGCAACTCCTGGGTTTCGTGGGTTTCGTGGGTGGAGGGCGGGAATCCAGGCATCAAGACTGGCAAAGAACACAGGCATGTGGAGTCACCTTTCGTTGATGCTGCGATGGACTCAATCCTAGAAAAAAACGCACGAAACGTGGTTGCAAATATCGATCTATTTATGCACTATAAAAAATATGAACGCCTTATTTTTACCTGTTTGTTTTTTATAAAACATCATGGACGAAACAAAATTGCGCACCAAATCAGAGCATCCCGCGCCACTTTCCGAGGCATTGGATCGCACCGATAAGGCCATCCTGCGCTCACTCCAGCGCGATGCTTCGATCTCGAATGTGGCGCTGGCAGCCAAGGTCAGCCTGAGCCCGCCGGCGTGCCTGCGGCGCGTGGAGCGGCTCAAGGAACTCGGCCTGATTCGCGGCATCGTGGCGCTGCTGAACCCGGCCGCGCTGGACGCGGGCATGCTGGTGATGATCGGCGTGGTGCTGGACCGCTCCACGCCGGAATCCTTCTCGGCGTTCGAGAAGGCCGCCCAGCAAGTGTCTGGATGCATGGAGTGTCATGTGGTGACGGGCGAGTTCGACTACTTCATGATGCTGCGCACCAAGGACAGCGAGAGCTTCAATCGCCTCCATGCGGAGCAGCTGCTTTACCTGCCGGGGGTCCGCCAGATCCGCTCGTTCATGGTGCTCAAGCAGGTGCTGTCGACAACGCAGTTTCCGATCTGACGGGCTAAGGGCGCGGCAAGGCGCGCACCGGCCGCCGCCGTCCCTTCACGCGCCCCGCGACCGGCTGCCGGCAATGGCAGCGCCGTCTTCGGCGAGGTCCCAGAACACGCCCGCCATGACCTGCAGCGCCTGCCTGGCGACGCTGCCCAGCAGGTGCTCGTTGGGAGCATGCTGGCTGCAGGCCGGATACGAATGCGGGAACCAGAGCGTCGGCAAGGCCAGCACGTCCGCAAACACATCGTTGGGCAGCGATCCGCCAAAGTTCGGCAGCAGCGCCGGCGGCTCGCCCGTGGTGCGCGCGACGCACGCCAGGGCCCACCGCACCCAGGCATCATCCGGATCCAGGCGGGTTGCCTGCATCGGTTCGCCGTCCGGCTGGACCTCCACATCCTGGAAGCTATGCGCGTCCAAGTGCTCGCGCAGATGGCGCACGAAGCTGGCGCTGTCGCTGCCCACCACAAAGCGGATCTGGCACAGGGCGAACGCGTGGCCGGGAATCGCCCCCACCGGCGCGTCGGGATTCCCGGTCTTGAAGGCAAGCACCTCGAACGTGTTCCATCCGTACACGCGCTCGGTGGGCGACAAGCCTGGCTCGCCCCAGCCGGGATCGATCTCGGGATCGGACGGGCCACCGCCAACCTCGATGGTGCGCAGTGCCGCGCGAACGTTGTCCGGCAGCCCATCGGGCAACAGCCCGCGCACCAGCACCCTGCCCCTGGCATCCACCACGCTGGCGATTGCATGCGCAAGCCGCGTGCCGGCGTTGCTCAGCAGGCCGCCCCAGTTGCCGGAGTGATGCGCGCCTTCGCGCAGGTTGACGCCAAGCCTGAAGTTGCAGAACCCGCGCGACCCCAGGAAGATCGTCGGCCGCCCGGCGGCCACGCGCGGCCCGTCCGAGGCGATGAACACGTCCGCCGCCAGTTCGTCCGCGTACCTTGCGCACACTTCCCGCAAGCCAGGCGAGCCGGTTTCCTCCCCCATCTCGAGGATCATCTTGACGTTGTAGCCGAGCCTGCCCTCGCGCAGCGCCAGTACCTGGGCCAGCGCGGCCAGGTTGATGGTGTGCTGGCCTTTGTTGTCGGCCGTGCCGCGGCCATACCAGCGGTCACCGTCAAGCGTCACCTCCCAGGGGGCAAGGCCGGGCCGCCATTGCGCATCCTGCCCGCGCACCACATCGCCGTGGCCGTAGGTCAGCATGGTGAAGGCGGCCTCGGGTTCCAGCCGTTGCGCCAGCATGAATGGCCCGCCGCCGGGGATGGGATTGTCGACAAGCTTCCAGGTGAACCCCAGGGTATCGAGCTGCGGCCCGATCTCGTCGGTCAGGTAGGCCGTGAGGATGGCGGCACTGGCGGGATTCTGGCTTTCCGTGCGCATCGCCACGCGTTGGCGGAGCACCCGCTCGAAGCTGCCGTCGTCAAAGTAGCGGGCCGCGAGTTCGACGGCTTGTGTGCGACTCATGTCTCTGCATTCCTTCCAACGTTGCGCGAATCGTTCGTGCGGGCGCCTTCCCAGGCGGCGATGTTGCATCCTAGTGCCTTGCAAACGTTGCGAAAAGCATAGAATTCAGATGCCTGGTTTGCCTTTTTTGCAAACCGTAGAAACTAGGCAAACCTTGCAAGCTGCGCAACCCCATCCATCCAGCCGGAGAAGCCGTGCCCCAGTCCCATCGCTTGCAGAGCACAGCGCTGCGCTATTTCCTGGAAGTGGTCCGTTGCGGCTCGATCAGCGAGGCGGCGTCGCACCTGAATGTCGCCGGATCCGCCGTCAGCCGCCAGATTGCCGGCCTGGAGGAGGCCCTGGAGGTGGTCCTGTTCGAGCGGCGACCGCGGGGGATGGTCCTCAGCGCCGCAGGCGAGCTCCTAGCCACGCATGCCCGCAAAGCCAGCTTCGAGGCAGAGCGGGTCGTGGCCGACGTGCTGGCGTTGCAAGGACTCGGCTCCGGCCATGTCCGCATCGCCAGTTCGGAAGGCTTCGCCATCCAGTTCCTGCCGAGCGTCATCGAGGCGTTCCGAGCGAAGTATCGCGGCATCCGCTTCCAGCTATCGGTGGATGCGCCGGCCGAAGTCACCCGCCGCGTGCGCCAGGGCGAATGCGATATCGGCATGGTCTTCAACTACAGCCGTATCGGGCAGAAGGACGTCAAGGTGGAGCATCGCCAGCCGGCCCCCGGCCTTGCCATCATGCGTGCCGACCATCCCCTGGCGAAGTCCAGGCAGGTCACGTTGTCCCAGCTGCAGGGTTATCCGATGGCCCTGCCGGACACGGATACCACCGTGCGCCAGGTGTTCGACATTGCCTGCATCCGGCAGCGCGTGACGGTCGACCCGGTACTCACCAGTAACTACGTCGAGACCCTGTTGAACTTCGCGCGGCTGAACGATGCCGTCACGCTGGCGAGCGAAGTCTCGGTGCGCCTGCTGCTGGAAGAGCGCGGCTTGTGCGCGGTCCCCATCCGGGACCGCGCGATGAGCGACCGCAGTATCGAGGTCCAGACCCTGCAAGGCAGGACCCATGCGGAGGTGGTGCGTGTGTTCCGGGACTTCCTGATCGCGATGCTATCGAGCCGCGATGGCATCGGGCCCGAGTGATCGCCGCGCTGCGCGCGTGCGAGCGCCAGGCGGGTCGAAAACCTGCCATCGCCGGCAGCATCAAGCTGCGTTCCCGCGGCGCCCGGCGGATTCCCGAAATCGCCCTAACCGCCGCAATAGCGCTACACTGAAAACGGGACAACCCTGCGGAGCACCATGATGGACGCCACTGACCCTCAACGCACCTTTCGCGGTCTTCCCCTGACCCCGGAACAGGATGCGGAAGTCAGGCACTACATCAAGAAGAAAAAGCAGCGTAGTGCGCCATGGGATACACCTGAGCTAGCCGCCATGCTCGCGGATATGCTGAGGCCGCCAAGCTTTGAGGACGAGGATTTTGATTCCCCCGCCGAAGAAGCCAACGCGGCCGCCGAGCGCGCGGCGGCTTCGGTCGACGAGGCCATGGACCCGATCGAGGCCGGTGAGGAGCGGAATGCGGCCAGGGAAGCCGAGGCGATGAAGGGCCCCAAGCATTGACATGCCGGTGGAGCGTGCGCGTTGCAGTTCCTTGAGCGGCGAAGCGCACAGAAGAAGACAGCCCCCAGTGCAAGACTGGAACACAAGAACAAAGGGCATGCCATGGCGACCGTCGCGACATTCGACATCGAGTACACGCAGTTTCTCGATCCACAAGGTGAGCCGACCCAGGCGCTGCCAGCGTTTGCGCTCGATCCCGAGGCTCTTTTCCCGCTCTACCGGGCCATGGTGCTCACACGCCAGTTCGACCTCAAGGCCATTGCGCTGCAGCGCACCGGCCAGATCGGTACGTTCGCTTCCGCGCTTGGCCAGGAGGCGGTCGGGGTCGGCGTGGCCAGCGCGATGCGCGCGCAAGACGTGCTGGTGCCCTCCTACCGCGATCACGCCGCGCAGTTCCAGCGCGGTGTCTCCATGACCGAGAGCCTGCTGTATTGGGGCGGCGACGAGCGCGGCAATGATTTTGCGGCGGCGCCGCATGATTTTGCGAACTGCGTGCCGATCGGCAACCAGGTCTGCCACGCTGCCGGCATTGCCTACGCCATGAAGCTGCGGCGCGAGCCGCGCGTCGCGGTTTGCCTGCTGGGCGACGGCGGCACCTCGAAAGGCGATTTCTACGAAGGCATGAACATGGCTGGCGCCTGGCGAGCGCCGCTTGTGCTGGTCGTCAACAACAACCAGTGGGCGATCTCCATGCCGCGCAGCCAGCAGACCGCCGCGCGCACGCTCGCGCAAAAGGCCATCGCGGCCGGTATCCCTGGCCTGCAGGTGGATGGCAATGATGTTGTTGCGGTGCGTCAGGTCACGCTCGAAGCGCTGGAACGGGCGCGCACCGGCGGCGGTGCCACGCTGATCGAAGCGATCACCTACCGGCTTGGCGACCACACCACGGCGGACGATGCCTCGCGCTACCGCGACAGCGAACAGGTCAAGCAGCACTGGCTGCTGGAACCGGTGGCCAGGCTGCGCAACTATCTGCTACGGCTCGGCGCATGGGATGCGGCACGCGAAGAAGCGCTTGGCAAGGCTTGCGCAGCGCAAGTGGCGGCCGCGGTGGAGGCCTATCTGGCAACGCCCCTGCCGAAGACGGCGGCGATGTTCGACTACCTGTATGCCGGCCTGCCCAAGGCGTTGGAGACGCAGTTGACAACCGCGCAGCGCTTTTCCCCGGGCGCCGGGACTATCGGGAGTGAACCGGATCATGGCTGAAATCAATCTGGTCGAAGCCGTCAACCAGGCGATGGCCTACGCGCTGGAACACGACCCGCGTGTAGTGCTGCTCGGTGAGGACATCGGCGTGAATGGCGGCGTGTTCCGCGCCACGGCGGGCCTGCAGGCCCGCTTTGGCGCCGAGCGCGTGATCGACACACCGCTGGCAGAGTCGGGCATCGCCGGGGCCGCGATCGGCATGGCCGCAATGGGGCTGGTGCCCGTGATGGAGATCCAGTTCACCGGGTTTATCTACCCGACCATCGACCACATCATCAACCATGCCGGGCGCCTGCGCCACCGCACGCGCGGCAGGCTGAGCTGCCCGATGGTGCTGCGCTCTCCCTTTGGCGCCGGCATCCATGCGCCGGAGCACCACTCCGAAAGCCCCGAGGCCATGTTTGCCCACATCCCCGGCATCCGGGTGGTGATACCGTCCTCCCCTGCGCGCGCCTACGGCCTGCTGCTGGCGGCCATGCAGGACCCCGACCCGGTGGTGTTCCTCGAACCGACCCGGCTCTACCGCCTGTTCCGCCAGGAGGTGCCGGACAACGGCGAGGCGCTGCCGCTCGATACCTGCTTCACGCTGCGCGACGGCGACGACATCACGCTGGTGAGCTGGGGTGCGATGCTGCAGGAGACGCAGGCCGCGGCTGACCTGCTGCTGGACGAAGGCATCGCCGCCGCGGTCATCGACGTCGCTACGCTCAAGCCGCTCGATATGGAAACCATACTGGAATCGGTCGGCAGGACCGGACGCTGCGTCATCGTCCACGAGGCGCCGCGCAGCGCCGGCTTCGGTGCCGAGATCGCGGCGAACCTCGCCGATGCGGGGCTGTACTCGCTGGCCGCGCCGGTGCAGCGCGTCACCGGCTACGACACCGTGGTGCCGATGGCCAGGCTCGAGTACGAGTACCTGCCCAGCGTGGCGCGGATCGCCGACGCGGCCCGCAAGGCCATGGCCGCTTGACGTCTTTCCTGGGAGCTTCGATGAAGATCTTCAAATTGCCCGACCTGGGCGAAGGCCTGCAGGAAGCCGAGATCACCGAATGGCACGTCAAACCCGGCGACACGGTGGCGGCCGACCAACCGCTGGTTTCGGTCGAGACCGCCAAGGCGATCGTCGAGATACCGTCGCCCTACGCCGGACAGGTCGCCAAGCTGTTTGCCCAGCCGGGCGAGATCGTGCATCTTGGCGCGCCGCTGGCGGGCTTCGAAGGCGCCGGCGGGCAGGAGGACGCCGGCGCAGTGGTGGGCGATGTCAAGGTCGGCACGCAGGTGGTCGCGGAAGCGCCCGCCGCCCTGTCCCGTGGCGGCGGCGCGGTGCGGGCAGTGCCAGCCGTGCGCGCCCTGGCGCGCCAGCTCGACGTGGACCTGGCGATGGTCACCCCAATGGGCGCGGACGGCATCATCACCGCTGCCGACGTGCGGCGCGTCGCCGCGACGCTGGCGGACCTGGGGCCACCGGAAGTCCTGCGCGGCGTACGGCGCGCCATGGCGCAGAACATGGCGCGCGCCCAAAGCGAGGTCGCCGCGGCGACCGTGATCGACGACGCCGATATCCACGCCTGGGTGCCCGGCACCGACACCACGATCCGGCTGGTGCGCGCGCTGGTCGCCGGATGCCGTGCCGAGCCTGGCCTCAACGCCTGGTACGAAAGCCAGACCGGGCGCCGCCATGTGCCGACGCGGATCGACGTGGGGATTGCGGTCGACCTGCCCGAAGGCCTGTTCGTGCCGGTGCTGCGGGATACCGGCAAGCGTGACGCGGCAGACCTGCGGCGCGGCCTGGACCGCATGCGCGCGGATGTGCGTGCACGAACGATCGCACCCGAGGAGATGCGCGGCAACACCATCACGTTGTCCAACTTCGGCATGATCGCCGGCAAGTATGCGGCGCCGATCGTGGTACCCCCGACAGTTGCCATTCTTGGCGCCGGCCGTATCCACGATGCGGTGGTTGCGGCCGGCGGCGTGCCCGCCGTGCACCGGATCCTGCCGCTCAGCCTGACTTTCGATCATCGGGTGGTCACGGGCGGCGAGGCCGCGCGCTTTCTGGCGGCAGTGATCGCGGACCTGGCGCTGCCGGTCTAGGTAGTGTCCCGTTCCGTTGATTCGTCACTAGCTCTACCGAGCTTGGCGAGGATTGCATCGGCGGAAAGCCGTGTCATGGAATGCGCTTGCAATTTTGGTTTGGCTTTTGGTTTGGCTTTTGGTTTGGCTATAGTGGCCCCGCTGACGCGGGAGGGTCTCTTGTGGGCGGGGTTTTATTGCTTCTAGCTGCTGTCGCGGCTGTACGGGGTTGGCCGTTTTGGAACGTGTGAGATGTCACTTTTCTTTACTCGTAA
>NZ_JBIUHC010000054.1:0-60172 GCF_044627735.1 Cupriavidus sp. CuC1
GGCGGTGCGGGGGTCTGCCAAGGGCCGTGCCGCGCCACGCCAGCGCGTGGTGGTCGAGGTGGCGCCGCGCAAGGGCGCCGCGGTTGCGGCAAGGTCGTCGGCCAAGGCCGCGCCAACCGTTTCGGCAGCCAAGGCCAGCGCCAAGCCGGCTGGCAAATCGGCGGCGGGGCCGGCGAAGACCAAGGCGCACGCTCGCTGAAGCGGGGATGGGTTTGAGCCAGATCAAGGGCGTGCCAATGGCACGCCCTTTTGCTTGGTGCGGCGCATCGTGGGTAAGCCTTGCGTAAGGCGGCGTACCCAGACTTGCAGGAACCGGTCGCCGGCCTCGGCAAGCCCATGCGTGGGCTGCCATGCACCCGCAGTGGTGGCAAACTAGCGGCAATAAATCCCCAAAGCAACAAACCAACAACCCGCATCTAAGCGGAGGAGACAAGCCATGACGGCTACCCGTGCCCTGCACGCCCGCTCGTTGAGCGACCCTGAAGGCTTCTGGGCCGAACAGGCTTGCCGCATCGACTGGGAAACCCCGTTCGACACCGTGCTGGACGATAGCCGGCCGCCATTCACCCGGTGGTTCGTCGGCGGCCGCACCAACCTTTGCCACAACGCTGTCGATCGCCACCTGGCCGAGCGCGCGGACCAGGCCGCCCTGATCTACGTGTCGACCGAAACGGGCCAGCACCGCACCTACAGCTACGCCGAGCTGCACGACGAGGTCAACCGCATGGCCGCGATCCTGCAGCAGATGGACGTGGTCAAGGGCGACCGCGTGCTGATCTACATGCCGATGATTCCCGAGGCCGCGTTTGCCATGCTGGCCTGCGCGCGCATCGGCGCCATTCATTCCGTGGTGTTCGGCGGCTTTGCCTCGGTGAGCCTGGCCGCGCGCATCGACGATGCGCGGCCGCGCGTGATCGTCAGCGCGGATGCCGGCTCGCGCGCCGGCAAGGTGGTGCCCTACAAGCCGTTGCTGGACGAGGCGGTGAACCTGGCCGCGCACAAGCCGGAGCGCGTGTTGCTGGTGGATCGCCAGCTTTCCCCGATGACGTTCATGCCCGGCCGCGATGAAGACTATGGCGCCTGGCGCGAGCGCGTGGGCGCGGCGCGCGTGCCGTGCGTGTGGCTTGAATCGAGCGAGCCGTCCTATGTGCTCTACACGTCCGGTACCACGGGCAAGCCCAAGGGCGTGCAGCGCGATACCGGCGGCTACGCGGTCGCGCTGGCGGCCTCGATGGCCTACATCTTCTGCGGCAAGGCTGGCGACACCATGTTCTCCAGTTCCGATATCGGCTGGGTGGTCGGGCACAGCTATATCGTCTACGGGCCGCTGCTGGCGGGCATGTCTACGGTCATGTACGAGGGCACGCCGATCCGCCCGGACGGCGGCATCCTGTGGCAACTGGTCGAGCAGTACCGCGTCAACATCATGTTCAGCGCGCCCACCGCCATCCGCGTGCTGAAGAAGCAGGATCCCGCCTGGCTCACGCGCTACGACCTGTCCAGCCTGCGCCTGCTGTTCCTGGCCGGCGAGCCGCTCGACGAGCCCACGGCGAGCTGGATCCAGCAGGGCATCGGCAAGCCGGTGGTGGACAACTATTGGCAGACCGAGACGGGCTGGCCGATCATTGCCATCCAGCGCGGCATCGACCCGCTGCCGGCCAAGCTGGGCTCACCTGGCGTGCCGGTCTACGGCTACGACCTGAAGATCGTCGACGAGGCTACCGGCGCCGAATGCCCGCCGGGGCAGAAGGGCGTGGTCGCCATCGACGGGCCGCTGCCGCCGGGCTGCATGACCACGGTGTGGGGCGACGACGAACGCTTCGTCAAGACGTATTGGTCCAGCGTGCCGGGACGGCGCTGCTATTCCACGTTCGACTGGGGCGTGCAGGACGAGGATGGCTATATCTTTATCCTCGGCCGTACCGACGATGTGATCAATGTGGCGGGCCACCGCCTGGGCACGCGCGAGATCGAGGAGAGCATTTCATCGCACCCGGCGGTGGCCGAGGTAGCTGTGGTGGGCGTGCACGATGCGCTCAAGGGCCAGGTGGCAATGGCCTTTGTCATCGTGCGCGACGCGGCCCGTACCGCTACCCAGGCCGATCGGCTGGCGCTGGAGGGCGATGTGATGAAAACGGTGGACCAGCAACTGGGCGCGGTGGCGCGCCCGGCGCGCGTGTTCTTTGTCAATGTGCTGCCCAAGACGCGCTCCGGCAAGCTGCTGCGCCGCGCCATGCAGGCGGTGGCGGAAGGGCGCGACCCGGGCGATCTGACCACGATTGAGGATCCCACCGCACTCGCGCAACTGCAGGCGGCGATGCAAGGCTGAAGGCAGAGGCGCCCGCCCTCCGGCGGGCGCTGCACTGCGCAAAAGATTGTGCTTGCCAGGGGTGTGCATGCGGACTAATATTTTAAGCATCAAATATTTAAGCATGATCTAGATGCGCTCCCGCGCATCGCATGTGCCGCACGGCTCTCCTGGAACTCAGAATCCCAAGGGGCGGACCGGCACGCAGGAGACGAAAAAATGCGAGTGCTGTGTATTGGCGGCGGCCCCTCGGGCCTGTACTTCGGCTTGCTGATGAAGCTGCGGGACCCATCCAACGAGGTCTACGTGGTGGAACGCAACCGCCCCTATGACACCTTCGGCTGGGGCGTGGTGTTCTCCGACGCCACCATGGACAACCTCAGGCAGGCCGACCCGGTCAGCGCGGAGCAGATCAACGCGGCGTTCAACCACTGGGACGATATCGACATCCATATCGGCGGGCGCACCCTGCGCTCCGGCGGGCATGGCTTTATCGGCATCGGCCGCAAGCGCCTGCTCAATATCCTGCAGGCACGCTGCGAGGCACTCGGCGTGCACCTGGTGTTCGAGACCGACGTGACGGACGACCAGGCGCTGGCGCAGCAATACCGGGCCGACCTCGTGATCGCCTCCGATGGCATCAACAGCCGCGTGCGCGGGCGCTATGCCGAGACCTTCCAGCCCGATATCGATACCCGCCAGTGCCGCTTTGTCTGGCTCGGCACGCGCAAGCTGTTCGACGCCTTCACCTTTGCCTTTGAAAAAACCGAG
Organism: Cupriavidus sp. CuC1; assembly: GCF_044627735.1. Classification (NCBI taxonomy): domain Bacteria; kingdom Pseudomonadati; phylum Pseudomonadota; class Betaproteobacteria; order Burkholderiales; family Burkholderiaceae; genus Cupriavidus; species Cupriavidus sp. CuC1. The sequence continues at coordinate 3,080 of NZ_JBIUHC010000054.1, forward strand.
CACGGCTGGTTCCAGGCCCATGCCTACCGCTTCGACGACAACACGTCGACGTTTATCGTCGAGGCGCCCGAAGATGTGTGGCGTGCCGCCGGCATCGAGCAGATGAGCCAGGAAGAGGGCGTGGCCTATTGCGAACGGCTGTTCGCACGCTACCTGGACGGCAACGCACTGATCAGCAACGCCACGCACCTGCGCGGTTCCGCCAACTGGATCCGCTTCCCCCGTGTGATCTGCGGCACCTGGGTGCGCTGGAATACGCTGGCCAATGGCCGCCGCGTGCCGGTGGTGCTGATGGGCGACGCCGCGCATACCGCGCATTTCTCCATCGGCTCCGGCACCAAGCTGGCGCTGGAAGACGCCATCGACCTGGCCAACAATATCCGCGATGCCGGCGCCGGCGGCGCCGATGTACTGCCGCAGGCGCTGGAGCGCTACCAGGCCACCCGCAGCGTCGAGGTACTCAAGATCCAGAATGCCGCGCGCAACTCCACCGAGTGGTTCGAGAATGTCGAGCGCTACGCCGGCATGGCCCCGGAGCAGTTCGCCTATTCGCTGCTGACGCGCTCGCAGCGCATCTCGCACGAGAACCTGCGCGTGCGGGATCCCGGCTACGTCGAGGGCTTCGAGCGCTGGCTGGCGGGGCAGGCGGCTGCCAACGTCGCCAATGTCACCAGCGCCGCGCAGGCGGCACAGGCCCGCGCAGTGCCGCCGATGTTCACGCCGTTCCGCGTGCGCAACGTCACCTTGAAGAACCGCGTGGTGGTGTCGCCGATGGCCATGTACTCCTGCGAGGACGGCGTGCCGGGCGACTTCCACCTGACGCACCTGGGCGCGCGTGCGCTCGGCGGCGCGGGCATGGTGGTGGCGGAGATGACCTGCACCTCGCCGGATGCGCGCATCACCCCGGGCTGCCCGGGTTTGTGGAACGACGCGCAGCGCGACGCCTGGCGCCGCATTGTCGACTTCGTGCACGCCAACAGCGACGCGCGCATCGCCATGCAGATCGGCCATGCCGGACGCAAGGGCTCGACCCAGCTTGGCTGGGAACAGATGGACTATCCGCTCGCCAGCGGCAACTGGCCGGTGATGTCGGCCTCGCCGTTGCCGTACATGCCGGGCGTGTCGCAAGTACCGCGCGAGATGAGCCGCGCCGACATGGATGCCGTGCGCGATGATTTCGTGGACAGCGCGCGGCGTGCTGCCGAAGCCGGGTTCGACTGGCTGGAACTGCACTGTGCCCATGGCTACCTGCTCTCCAGCTTTATCTCGCCGCTGACCAACCAGCGCACGGACGAATACGGCGGCTCGCTGGCGGCGCGGCTGCGCTACCCGCTCGAAGTCTTCGCTGCCGTGCGCGCCGTATGGCCGCAGGAGCGCCCGATGTCCGTGCGGATCTCGGCCCATGACTGGGTCGAAGGCGGCATCACGCCCGACGACGCGATCGAGATCGCGCGCGCCTTCAAGGCAGCCGGCGCCGACATGATCGACTGCTCCTCCGGGCAGGTGAGCCCGGACCAGGCGCCGGTCTATGGGCGCATGTACCAGACGCCGTTTGCCGACCGTATCCGCAACGAAGCCGGCATCGCCACGATTGCCGTCGGCGCGATCTTCGAGGCGGACCACGTCGACAGCATCATCGCCGCCGGCCGTGCGGACCTGTGCGCGATTGCGCGTCCGCACCTGGCGGATCCCGCCTGGACCATTCATGAGGCGGCGCGGCTGGGACATCGCGACCTGGCATGGCCCAAGCAATACCAGGCCGGCAAGCGTCAGCTCGAAACCAATCTGGAGCGAGCGGCACAACAAGCGCAGCAAGCCCGCCAGCCGGAGGATCACTGAGCATGAACGCGCATCTTTCCCTGCAAGGCCGGCACGCGCTGGTCACGGGCGGCGGGCGCGGCATCGGCGCTGCCATTGCGCGCCGCCTGCTCTCGCACGGCGCTAGCGTGACCTTGCTGGGCCGCGACGCGGCCACGCTGGCGGCCACCGCCGATACGCTGGCCGAGGCCGTGGTGTCGCCTGCCGTGTTGTGCACGGTGACGGCGGACATCTCCCAGGCTGACAGCGTGGCGGCGGCCTTTGCCGAAGCCGCCGGCCGCGCTGGGCCCATCGACCTGCTGATCAACAATGCCGGCCAGGCGCGCAGTGCGCCGTTCGGCAAGACCGATCTCGCGCTGTGGCAATCCATGCTCGCGGTCAACCTCACCGGCACCTTTGTCTGCACGCAGGCCGCGCTGCCGCACATGCTGGCCAATGGCTGGGGCCGCATCGTCAACGTGGCCAGCACGGCCGGGCTGGTTGGCTATGGTTATGTGAGCGCCTATTGCGCGGCCAAGCACGGCGTGATCGGTCTGACCCGCGCGCTGGCGCTGGAAACGGCGAGCAGCGGCGTCACCGTCAATGCGGTCTGCCCGGGCTATACGGAAACCGACATCGTGCGCGACGCCGTCGCCAATATCGTGCGCAAGACCGGCCGCACCGAGGCGCAGGCCCGGGCCGAGCTGGCCAAGGGCAATCCGCAGGGGCGGCTGGTGCAGCCCGACGAGGTGGCGGATGCGGTGGCGTGGCTGTGCCAGCCATCGGCCAGCGCCATCACGGGCCAGTCGATCGCCGTGGCCGGCGGCGAGGTCATGGCGGGTTGATCCCCGACGCATGCAAGTCAACCAGAATCAGAACGAACAAGCGAGAAACGAGATGAGCGAAATAGCACTGGACATGCGCCACCACAAGCGCAGCTTCGCCGGGTATCAGCCGCAGCACTTCCTGTGGTCGGTCTCGGCCGACGGCAAGGTCGGCACCGTGACGCTGAACCGCCCCGAGCGCAAGAACCCGCTCACGTTCGACTCCTACGCCGAGCTGCGCGACCTGTTCCGCGGCCTGTGCTACGCCACCGACATCAAGACGGTGGTCATCACCGGCGCCGGCGGCAACTTCTGCTCGGGCGGCGACGTGCACGAAATCATCGGGCCGCTCACGCGCATGACCATGCCCGAGCTGCTGGAGTTCACGCGCATGACCGGCGACCTGATCAAGGCCATGCGGGCCTGCCCGCAGCCAATCGTTAGCGCCGTCGACGGCATCTGCGCCGGTGCCGGCGCGATGATGGCGCTGGCCTCCGATATGCGCCTGGGCACGGCGCAGGCCAAGACGGCCTTCCTGTTCGTGCGGGTCGGCCTGGCCGGCGCCGACATGGGCGCTTGCTCGCTGCTGCCGCGCGTGATCGGGCAGGGCCGTGCGAGCGAACTGCTTTATACCGGCCGCGCGATGAATGCGGAGCAAGGGCTGCAGTGGGGCTTCTTCAACGCGCTGCATGCGCCCGACGTCGTGCTGGCCGAGGCGCAGGCGCTGGCGGCGCAAATCGCCGCTGGACCGACCTTCGCCCACGGCGTGACCAAGAAGCTGCTCCACCAGGAGTGGAATATGGGGCTGGACGAAGCCATCGAAGCCGAGGCCGAGGCGCAGGCCATCTGCATGCAGACCCGGGACTTCCGCCGCGCCTATGACGCGTTTGTGGCCAAGGCGCGCCCCGTGTTCGAAGGCGACTGAACGATCAGCTGATTAGCAGAGGAAACGCACGCCATGTCCGACAAAAGTTATCTCGCCCTGCCGTTCTTCGACGACGCGCACCGCGAACTGGAGCAACGGCTCGATGCGTGGGCCACGGCCTCGCTCAAGGTCGACCACAGCGATACCGATGCGGCTTGCCGTGCGCTGGTGCGCCAGCTCGGCGCGGCCGGCTGGCTGCGCTACTGCGTGCCAGCGGCCTACGGCGGCGCGCTCGATAAGCTCGACTCGCGCTCACTGTGCCTGCTGCGCGAGACGCTGGCCCGCCATGATGGCCTGGCCGACTTCGCCTTCGCTATGCAAGGGCTAGGCAGCGGCGCGATTACGCTGGCCGGCAGCGATGCCATGCGCGAACGCTACCTGCCGCGTGTGGCGCGTGGCGAAGCCATTGCCGCGTTCGCGTTGTCGGAGCCCGATGCGGGTTCCGATGTCGCCGCGTTGCAATGCCGCGCGGTGCAGGATGGCGACCACTACGTGCTGGACGGCGTCAAGACCTGGATCTCCAACGGCGGCATCGCCGACTTCTATTGCGTCTTTGCCCGCACCGGCGAAGCGCCGGGCGCGCGCGGCATCTCTGCGTTCGTCGTGGATGCGGACACGCCGGGCCTGACCATCGCCGAGCGGATCGACGTGATGGCACCGCACCCGCTGGCCACGCTGCGCTTCGAGAACTGCCGCGTGCCCAAAGCCGCAAGGCTGGGCGAGGCAGGGCAGGGCTTCAAGGTGGCCATGATGACGCTGGACATCTTCCGCGCCTCGGTGGCCGCCGCGTCGCTGGGCTTCGGCCGCGCCGCGCTCGACGAAGCGCTGGCGCGCGCCACCGCGCGGCCGATGTTCGGCGGCGTGCTGGCGGACCTGCAACTGACGCAGGCGGCCATCGGCGACATGGCCACCGCCATCGACTCGGCGGCGCTGCTGACCTACCGCGCCGCGTGGCTGCGCGACGTGGCCGGCGTGCGGACCACGCGTGAAGCGGCGATGGCCAAGATGGTCGCCACCGAGAACGCGCAGCAGGTGATCGACCGCGCCGTGCAGATGTTCGGCGGCCTTGGCGTCAAGGTCGGCACGCGCGTGGAAAGCCTGTATCGCGAGATCCGTTCGCTGCGGATCTACGAGGGCGCCACCGAAGTGCAGAAGCTGATCATCGCGCGCGAAACGCTGGCGCAGCATCGCGCCTGACGTGCCCGGCGCGAGCGGACAACCCCGACCAGTATCACCAGAATGAAGGAAGTGGAGACAACCATGGCGAGCACAGCCCACCTCGATACCTTTGCACTGGACCGCCTGCCGCCCCCGCAGCAGTGGCCGGCGTTCCTGTTCAACGCCGATACCCGGTACCCGGAGCGCATGAACTGCGCGCTGGAGCTGGTCGAGCGCCATGTGCGCGAGGGGCGCGGCGATCGCGTGGCCATCCGCCATGAGCAGGACGGCGCGCACCGCACCGTCAGCTATGCCGAACTGGCTGCGCTGTCCAACCGCATCGCTCATGTGCTGACCGGCGACATGAAGCTGGTCCCGGGCAATCGGGTGCTGCTGCGCGGCCCCAACAACCTGATGATGGGGGCGTGCTGGCTGGCGGTGGTCAAGGCTGGCCTGATCGCGGTGCCGACCATGCCACTGCTGCGCGCCAAGGAACTCAAGCAGGTGATCGACCGCGCGGCAGTCAGCGCCGCGCTGTGCGACGAACGCCTGCGCGAGGAACTGGAGGCCAACCTCGATCCAGGTGGCGAGCACCATTGCCCGAGCCTGACGCAGGCGCTGTACTTCAACGGCAGCGGCGCCGGCTCGGTGGAAGCTGCCATGGCGGGCAAGCCCGAGAGCTTCGAGGCCTGCGATACCGCGGCTGACGACATCTGCCTGATTGCCTTCACCAGCGGCACTACCGGACAGCCCAAGGGCACGGTGCATTTCCATCGCGACGTGATCGCCATGTGCGACCTGTTCCCGCGCCATGTGCTCAAGCCCGGCCCGGACGATATTTTCTGCGGCACGCCGCCGCTGGCCTTTACCTTCGGGCTTGGCGGCATCCTGTGCTTCCCGCTGCGCGTGGGGGCTTCCACCGTGCTGGCCGAGCGGCTGACTCCCGAAAGCCTGCTGGCGCTGATCCAGTCCTTTCGCGCCACCATCGTGTTCACCGCGCCGACCTTCTACCGGCAGATGGCCGCGCTGGCGCAGGGGTACGACATTTCCAGCCTGCTCAAGAGCGTATCGGCCGGCGAGGCGCTGCCCGACGCGACGCGCCAGAGCTGGAAGGCGGCCACCGGGATCGAGATGACCGACGGCATTGGCGGCACCGAGATGATGCACATCTTCATCTCCAGCGCGGGCGCCGAGGTGCGGCCCGGCGCCATCGGCAAGGTGGTGCCCGGCTATGTCGCGCAGATCGTGGACGAGCAGATGCAGCCGGTGCCGTACGGCACCGTCGGCAGGCTGGCGGTGCGCGGCCCCACCGGCTGCCGCTACCTGGACGACCCGCGCCAGGCCAGCTACGTGAAGGACGGCTGGAACCTGCCGGGCGACACGTTCAAGGCCGATGCCGATGGCTACTACTACTACCAGGCGCGTTCCGACGACATGATCGTCTCGGCCGGCTACAACATCGCCGGACCGGAAGTGGAGAGCGCACTGATGCGCCATGAGGCGGTCGCCGAGTGCGGCGTGGTTGCCATGCCCGACCCCGAGCGCGGCCAGATTGTTGCCGCCTACGTGGTGCTGCGTCCCGGCGTGGCGGCCAGCGACGAGACCTGCGCTGCGCTGCAGGCCTACGTCAAGGCCGAGATCGCGCCGTACAAGTATCCGCGCCGGGTGATCTTCGTCGACGCGCTGCCGCGCACCGAGACCGGCAAGCTGCAGCGTTTCCGCCTGCGGCAGATGGCGGAGCAGGGCGGGGCACCCGAGGGCGCGAGGCAGCCGTGAGCGAGGTCTTCAGCAACAGCGTGCGGGTGCGCTTCAAGGATTGCGATGCCGCCGGCATCGTATTCTTCCCGCGCTACTTCGAGATGCTCAACGACCTCGTCGAGGACTGGTTCCGCGAGGCGCTCGGCTGGTCCTTCGCCGAGATGCATGGCGCGGGGCAGGCCGGTGTGCCGACGGCTGAATTGTCCACCCGCTTTGTCGCGCCCAGCCGCCTGGGCGAATTGTTGATGCGCGAGTTGCGTGTGACGCAATTGGGGCGCAGCAGCTTCGCCTTGCTGGTGCGCTTCGTCGGGCCAGCCGGGGACCTGCGCGTGGAGATCGCGCAGCGGCTGGTATGCGTGGATACCGCGCAGATGATGCCGAGCGCGCTGCCGCAGGCAGTGCGCTCGGCCATGGAGCGGTTCCTGGCGCCCGATGCCCCGATGCCCTCACCGATGCGCCCGTCCGGGGCTTAGGGCGAAGTCGACCAGACAGAAAACAAGATCCCAATCACTTCTTACGGAAAACCGACCATGAAGATTCTCCAGCCACCAGACTGGGCCGCGCCGCGCGGCTACTCTAACGGCACCATGACCGAGATGCAGGTGGGCAGCCGCCTGCTCTTCGTCGGCGGCCAGATCGGCTGGAACGGCCAGTGCGAGTTCGAGACCGATGACTTTGCCGAGCAGGTCGGCCAGGCGCTGCGCAATATCGTGGCGGTGCTGGCCGAGGGCGGCGCGCGTCCGGATCACATCGTGCGCATGACCTGGTATGTGAAGGACAAGGTGGAGTATGTGGCGGCCTACCGCGCCATTGGCGAGCACTACCGCGCCACCATCGGGCGTCATTTTCCGGCCATGACGGCGGTGGAAGTGGCCGATCTGGTGGAGGCGCGCGCCAAGGTGGAGATCGAGGTGACGGCGGTCGTGCCGGCTGCCGAATGACGCCATCCGCCTGGCATGCCTGCGGGCTGCCAGGCGCATCGGGGAGGGTCGAGGCGTCCGCAAGTCCTTGATAACTTGAGAAAATGAGTGGCGCGGGGTATAATCCAAAAGTTTCGCTTTCAGAACCCCTCACCCTAGCGCCTACCGAATTCCACCTTCCGCCGCCCCCATTTCGCCCTGGCTCCGCCGCATTGTTTTGTGTGGCGTATCGAGCACCGAGCGAACGGCCCCGGCGACAAGCATCGCGTCCAGTCGACGAAATCGACAATCCACGCGCTGCCGGTCGCCCCGCCGCAGAACGGGGCAAGAGGCGTTGAGCAGGTCGGTCACGGGGTGAATCCAGCAGGAGCCTACCCGTGTTACCGTCTTTTCCGTCCGCCATTCTCGCGCTTGCAGACGGCACGGTCTTTCGTGGCTATTCCATTGGCGCTTCCGGCCATACCATCGGCGAAGTGGTGTTCAACACTGCTCTGACCGGTTACCAGGAAATCCTCACCGACCCCAGCTATTCCCGGCAGATCGTCACCTTGACGTATCCGCATATCGGTAATGTCGGGGTCAATACAGAGGATGTCGAAGCCACGAAAGTCCATGCCGCCGGCCTGATCATCAAGGATCTGCCGCTCCTGGCCTCCAATTTCCGCAAGGAACATTCCCTCGGCCACTACCTGAAGCAGGAAAAGGTGGTGGCGATCGCCGGCATCGATACCCGCAAGCTGACCCGTATCCTGCGCGAGAAGGGTGCGCAGAACGGCTGCATCCTGGCTGGCGAGGACAATGTGCAGAAGGCCATCGACCTGGCGCGCTCCTTCCCCGGCCTGGCCGGCATGGACCTGGCCAAGGTGGTGTCGGTCAAGGAACCGTACGCGTGGAACCAGACCGAATGGGCGCTGGGCAGCGGCTACGGCAAGCTGGAGTCGCCGCGTTTCCACGTGGTGGCCTTTGACTACGGCGTCAAGTTCAACATCCTGCGCATGCTGGCTGAACGTGGCTGCAAGGTGACGGTGCTGCCGGCGCAAGCCAGCGCTGCCGACGCGCTCGCGCTCAACCCGGACGGCATCTTCCTGTCGAACGGCCCCGGCGACCCCGAGCCTTGCGATTACGCGATCCGCGCCACCCGCGAGTTCATCGAGCGTGGCATCCCCACCTTCGGCATTTGCCTGGGTCACCAGATCATGGCGCTGGCAGTTGGCGCCAAGACGCTGAAGATGAAGTTCGGCCACCATGGCGCGAACCATCCGGTGAAGGACCTCGACGACGGCCGCGTGGTGATCACTTCGCAGAACCACGGTTTCGCGGTGGACGCCGATACCCTGCCTGCCAACGTGCGCACCACCCACGTGTCGCTGTTCGACGGCTCGCTGCAGGGTTTCGCGCTGACCGACAAGCCCGCCTTCTGCTTCCAGGGCCACCCGGAAGCCTCGCCGGGCCCGAACGACGTGGCTTACCTGTTCGACCGCTTCACCAAGATGATGGCGGACGCACGCCAGTAATCGCAGCGAAGCCAAGACGAGAAGTGACGTAGACAAGCAAACCAAGCAGATAAAGCAGACCGCAGGACGACCCGATGAACGCCTTCATGCATGCCGCGCTGGGCATTACCGATTTCTGGACCTTTGTGCTCGGCACGATTTTCATCGTGCTGCTGCCGGGGCCGAACTCGATGTATGTGCTATCGGTGGCCGCGCAGCGCGGCGTGCGCGAGGGCTACAAGGGGGCCTGCGGGGTGTTCCTGGGGGACGCCATCCTGATGGTGCTGTCGGCGGCGGGGGTGGCCTCGCTGCTCAAGGCCAGCCCGGCCTTGTTCTACGTGGTGAAGTACATCGGTGCCGCTTATCTGGGCTGGATCGGTTTCCAGATGCTGCGCGGTGCCGTGCGCGCCTGGACGAGCCGGGGCAGCGATGGCGGGGCGGCGCAGGCGCAGGCGCCCGTGGACCGCGACGTCAGCCCATTCCGTAAGGCGCTGGTGGTGAGCCTGCTCAACCCCAAGGCCATCCTGTTCTTCATCTCCTTCTTCATCCAGTTCGTCGATCCGCAGTTCGGCTATCCGGCGCTGTCGTTTGTCGCGCTGGGGCTGGTGTGCCAGTTGTGCAGTTTCGCCTACCTGACCGCGATCATCTTCGTGGGCGCCAGGCTGGCCGAAGCGTTTCGCCGCCGACGACGCCTGTCGGCGGGCATGGCGAGCGGGGTAGGCGCCATGTTCATCGGCTTCGGCGCCAAGCTGGCGACGGCCACTCTGAACTGAATCGAATCCTGATATCCGGTGCGGCCCGCGCGATCGTGCGGGCCGGCCAATAATGAGAGCGTGCAATGCCAAAGCGCACAGACATAAAGAGCATCCTGATCATCGGCGCCGGCCCCATCATCATCGGGCAGGCGTGCGAGTTCGACTATTCCGGCGCCCAGGCCTGCAAGGCGCTGCGCGAGGAAGGTTTCAAGGTCGTGCTGGTGAATTCCAACCCGGCCACGATCATGACCGATCCCAACACGGCCGATGTGACCTACATCGAGCCGATTACCTGGGAAGTGGTCGAGCGCATCATTGAAAAAGAGCGTCCCGACGCCATCCTGCCGACCATGGGCGGCCAGACCGCGCTGAACTGCGCGCTGGACCTGCATCGCCATGGCGTGCTGGCAAAGTACAACGTCGAGCTGATTGGCGCGTCGCCGGAAGCCATCGACAAGGCCGAGGATCGCCAGAAGTTCAAGGAAGCGATGACCAAGATCGGCCTGGGCTCGGCCAAGTCCGGCATCGCCCACTCGATGGAAGAAGCGCTGGCCGTGCAGACGCAGATCGCCAAGGAAACGGCGACCGGCGGCTACCCGATCGTGATCCGCCCGTCCTTCACGCTGGGCGGCTCCGGCGGCGGCATTGCCTACAACCGCGAAGAATTCGAGGAAATCTGCAAGCGCGGCCTGGATCTCTCGCCGACCCGCGAGCTGCTGATCGAAGAATCGCTGCTGGGCTGGAAAGAGTATGAGATGGAAGTGGTCCGCGACAAGAAGGACAACTGCATCATCATCTGCTCGATCGAGAACCTGGACCCGATGGGCATCCACACCGGTGACTCCATCACGGTGGCGCCCGCCCAGACCCTGACCGACAAGGAATACCAGATCCTGCGTAACGCCTCGCTGGCGGTGCTGCGCGAGATCGGCGTCGATACCGGCGGCTCCAACGTGCAGTTCTCGATCAACCCGGCCGACGGCCGCATGATCGTGATCGAGATGAACCCGCGCGTGTCGCGTTCGTCGGCGCTGGCCTCCAAGGCCACTGGCTTCCCGATCGCCAAGGTCGCCGCCAAGCTGGCGGTGGGCTACACGCTGGATGAGCTGAAGAACGAGATTACCGGCGGTGCGACCCCGGCCTCGTTCGAGCCGTCGATCGACTACGTGGTCACCAAGGTGCCGCGTTTCGCCTTCGAGAAATTCCCCCAGGCCGACAGCCACCTGACCACCCAGATGAAGTCCGTGGGTGAAGTGATGGCCATGGGCCGCACCTTCCAGGAATCGTTCCAGAAGGCCCTGCGCGGCCTGGAAGTCGGCGTGGACGGCCTGGACGACAAGTCCACCGACCGCGACGAGATCGTCGAGGAAATCGGTGAAGCCGGCCCGGACCGCATCTGGTACGTGGGCGACGCCTTCCGTATCGGCATGTCGCTGGAAGAAGTGCACGCCGAGACCGCGATCGACCCGTGGTTCCTGGCCCAGATCGAAGACATCGTCAAGACCGAGACCCTGGTCAAGGCACGCAAGCTGGACAGCCTGTCGGCCGCCGAGCTGCGCCACCTGAAGCAAAAGGGCTTCTCGGATCGCCGCCTGGCCAAGCTGATGGGCGCCGAGCCCGCAGCCGTGCGCGCCGCTCGCCATGCCGCCGGCGTGCGCCCGGTGTACAAGCGCGTGGACACCTGCGCTGCCGAGTTCGCCACCAACACCGCCTACATGTACGGCACGTATGAAGCCGAACATGGCGAGTGCGAAGCCGACCCCACCACCAATCGCAAGATCATGGTGCTGGGCGGCGGCCCGAACCGGATCGGCCAGGGCATCGAGTTCGACTACTGCTGCGTGCATGCCGCGCTGGCGCTGCGCGAAGACGGGTACGAGACCATCATGGTCAACTGCAACCCGGAAACCGTGTCGACCGACTACGACACCTCGGACCGTCTCTACTTCGAGCCGCTGACGCTGGAAGACGTGCTGGAAATCGTCGACAAAGAGAAGCCCGTCGGCGTGATCGTGCAGTACGGCGGCCAGACCCCGCTGAAGCTGGCGCTGGACCTGGAAGCCAACGGCGTGCCCATCATCGGCACCAGCCCGGACATGATCGATGCCGCGGAAGACCGCGAGCGTTTCCAGAAGCTGCTGCATGAGCTGGGCCTGCGCCAGCCGCCCAACCGCACCGCGCGTGCCGAGGACGAAGCACTGCGCCTGGCCACCGAGATCGGTTACCCGCTGGTGGTGCGCCCGTCGTACGTGCTGGGTGGCCGCGCGATGGAAATCGTGCATGAGCCGCGCGACCTCGAGCGCTATATGCGCGAGGCCGTCAAGGTCTCGCACGATTCCCCGGTGCTGCTGGATCGCTTCCTGAACGACGCCATCGAGTGCGACGTCGACGCCCTGTGCGACGGCCAGCGCGTGTTTATCGGCGGCGTGATGGAGCACATCGAGCAAGCCGGCGTGCACTCGGGCGACTCCGCCTGCTCGCTGCCGCCGTACTCGCTGGCGCAAGCCACCGTGGACGAGCTCAAGCGCCAGACCGCCGCCATGGCTCGCGCCCTGAACGTGATCGGCCTGATGAACGTGCAGTTCGCCATCCAGCAAGTGAATGGCGAAGATGTCGTCTACGTGCTGGAAGTGAACCCGCGCGCTTCGCGTACCGTGCCGTACGTGTCCAAGGCCACCGGCCTGTCGCTGGCCAAGATCGCCGCGCGTTGCATGGCGGGCCAGACGCTCGACTCGCAAGGCGTGTTCGATGAAGTGGTGCCCCCGTACTTCAGCGTCAAGGAAGCGGTGTTCCCCTTCAACAAGTTCCCCGGCGTCGACCCGGTGCTCGGACCTGAGATGCGCTCCACCGGCGAGGTGATGGGCGTGGGCAAGACCTTCGGCGAAGCGCTCTTCAAGAGCCAGCTGGCCGCGGGCTCGCGCCTGCCGGAGAAGGGCACCGTGCTGCTGACCGTCAAGGACAGCGACAAGCCGCACGCGGTTGGCGTGGCGCGCATGCTTCACGACATGGGCTACCCGATTGTCGCCACCCGCGGCACCGCCTCGGCCATCGAAGCCGCCGGCATCCCGGTGCGCGTGGTCAACAAGGTGAAGGACGGCCGCCCGCATATCGTCGACATGATCAAGAACGGCGAGCTGGCGCTGGTGTTCACCACCGTGGACGAAACCCGCACCGCCATCGCCGATTCGCGCTCGATCCGGATCTCGGCCCTGGCCAACCGGGTGCCGTACTACACCACCATCGCCGGCGCGCGCGCCGCGGTGGAAGGCCTCAAGCACATGCAGAGCCTGGAGGTCTACGACCTGCAGAGCCTGCACGCCTCGCTGGGCTGAAGGTCGCCCTGGGCCCCAGGGCCGTCCGCAGTTGCTGCGGGCGGCCGTCTTGGCCTAAACTAACAGCATTTCGTCGACCCAGTGGCCGGGCAAGCGTGCGGCCATGTGATCGATCCAACCTGACAACCTGAAAGGCCGCGGTTGAGCGGAAGTGCCCCGGGCAGCGATGCCGGTGCATGGTTCCAGCTCCGCTGCGGCTCATTTTTTTGCAGAACGAAGACATGAGCACGATTCCGATTACCAGGCGCGGCGCAGAGCTGCTCAAAGAGGAACTGCAGCGCCTGAAGGCCGTCGAACGTCCCGCGGTGATCAACGCCATTTCCGAAGCACGTGCGCAAGGCGACCTCTCCGAGAACGCCGAGTACGACGCCGCCAAGGAAAAGCAGGCCTTTATCGAAGGCCGGATCATCGAAGTGGAGTCCAAGCTGTCGGCGGCGCAGGTCATCGACCCGACCCAGCTCGATACCGACGGCCGCATCGTGTTTGGCGCCACCGTCGACCTTGAAGACCTGGAATCGGGCAAGCCCGTGAGCTACCAGATCGTCGGCGACGACGAGGCCGACCTGGACAGCGGCAAGATTTCCGTCAGCTCGCCGATCGCGCGTGCGCTGATCGGCAAGTTCGAGGGCGATGTGGCGATCGTGCTGGCCCCTGGCGGCGAGCGCGAGTACGAAGTCATCACGGTTCGCTACGTCTAAAACGAGGCTGCGTGTTCTCCTCCTCTTATTCGAGCCTGCCGCCGCTGCCGCATCGGATCTTCCTCCTGCTGACCGTGGTCTGGGCCGGCAGCCTGTGGACAGTGGGCTACATGGTGGCCCCGACGCTGTTTTCCGTGCTGCCCAGCCGCGAGACGGCAGGCTTGATCGCCGGGCAGCTGTTCCGGACCGAGGCGATCCTTGGCGTGGTGGTCGGCGTGCTGCAGCTTGCGCTGTGCAACCTGATGATCCGCCGGGGCGCGGGGCGCTATCGCGGCCTGCGCTGGCTCGTGCTGGGCATGCTGCTGTGCGTGCTGGCTGGGTACTTCGGCATCCAGCCCTTCATGGAAAACCTGAAGGAGAAGGCGACGGCGCTTGGCGTGGGCGTGTCCGAATCGCCCTATAAGGGGCAGTTCGGCATGCTGCATGGGGTGTCCAGCGTGTTCTACCTGGTGCACAGCCTGCTGGCGCTGGTCACGGTGTGGCGCGCAGCGGCGCCGCGCTCGGCTGGCGAGTAAGGCTGGCGAGTAGGCTGAAGGGACGGGCCAGGGCGGCCGTCCGTTGCGATACCAGCGGCCCCGACGGGCGCGCTGGCATGGCTTCGACATTAGTCGAGCGCTTTCTTCTTCTGGCTGGTCGGGCGGACGCGCGCGCGCTTGACGTTGCCGCCAGCGGTGACGCGTTCATTGCCCAGTACCGTCACTTGCGAGCGCTTGGGGCGGCGATTGGGCGCGGCGCTCGGCTTCTTGACGGTCACGGTGCGCGGCGCGGCGCCGCCGCGCGGGGCCAGGCGGCCCAGTTCCTGCGGACGGTTTTCCTTCAGGACGGCCGGGCCGGGACGCCATACCACCAGTAGCTTGCCGATATGCTGGATCGGAGCGGCATCCAGATCTTCGCAAATGGTTTCGTACATGGCGATGCGGCTTTCGCGGTCGTCGCCGAAGACGCGGATCTTGATCAGGTCATGCGACGCCAGGCTACGGTCGATTTCAGCCAGGACGGGGCGCGTCAGGCCCTCGCCACCGATCATCACGACCGGATTGAGGCCGTGGGCACGGGAGCGGAGTTCTGATCGCTGGGCGGGAATAAGTTGAAGAGCAGGCATAAGTAAAGCGCAGGCGAGGGCGCAAATGGGCGCGCAAGTGGTGCGCAAACCAAGGCACCGAAGTGCCGAAAAAGCGAATCGGCGCGTATTATCCGTCAAACTGGCGCGGTCAGGCCTGCAAAAACAGCAAAACGAGTGAAAAACGCACGGACGGCCGCGGGCCGGCGGCGTTTTTCTCCATACAGATGTCTCCGGAATGGCCAAGAACAAATTCAATCAGGCGTGGTTGCACGACCATATCAACGATCCCTACGTCAAAATGGCGCAGCGCGAGGGCTACCGCGCCCGCGCAGCGTATAAGCTGAAGGAGATCGACGAGCAGGACAAGCTGATCCGCCCCGGCCAGGTCATTGTCGACCTTGGCGCGGCCCCAGGCAGCTGGAGCCAGTACGCCCGCAACAAGCTGGCGGCTTCCCCGCGCGCCAAGGACGGCGGCATCGACGGCGCGGTGATTGCCATCGACCTGCTGCCGATGGAGGCCGTCGCCGACGTCACATTTATCCAGGGTGACTTCCGCGAGGAGGATGTATTCCGCCAGTTGGAGAAAATCGTGCTGCAAGCGTCCGGCGGCGCAAAGATCGATCTTGTTTTGTCGGACATGGCCCCCAACTTGTCCGGTGTAGCCTTTGCCGATGCGGCCCGTATCGATTACTTATGTGACCTGGCGCTGGAATTTGCCCAGGCGCATCTGAAGCCGGAGGGCTCATTGCTGGTAAAGTGTTTCCATGGCAGTGGTTACAGCCAGATCGTGGAGAAGTTCAAACGCCAGTTCAAGGTAGTCGCCAAACGCAAGCCCAAGGCGTCACGCGACAAGTCTTCCGAGACCTTCATTCTTGGGCGTTTCCTCAAGTCGGCGGGGTGAAGCGGTGCCTATCGCTTCGATGAATTTGCTTTTTACCCCGACGCCGGGCACTGCATTACAATGCAGCTATCCCGTTGGCAAGGCGTTCGTAAAGGAGTTTGGCCTTGAATAACAACCTGTTTCAAAAGGCGGCAATCTGGCTCGTGATCGCGCTGGTGTTGTTTACCGTCTTCAAGCAGTTCGACAAGCCCCGCGCGCAGGAAGGCGTCACCTATTCGCAGTTCATGGATGATGCCAAGGCCGGCAAGGTGGGCCGGGTTGACGTGCAAGGCCGCAATCTGGTGGTGACGCCCAAGGAAGGGCAGAAGTACACCATCATCTCGCCGGGCGACATCTGGATGGTTGGCGACCTGATGAAGTTCGGCGTCCAGGTTACCGGCAAGGCAGACGACGAGCCCAACATGCTGGTGCAGGCCCTGTATTACCTCGGGCCCACCCTGCTGATCATCGTGTTCTGGTTCTACATGATGCGGCAGATGCAGGGCGGCGGGAAAGGCGGTGCCTTCTCCTTCGGCAAGTCGCGCGCGCGCCTGATCGATGAAAACCAGAACGCGGTCACTTTCCAGGACGTCGCCGGTTGCGATGAATCCAAGGAAGAAGTGATCGAACTGGTGGACTTCCTCAAGGATCCGCAGAAATTCCAGAAGCTGGGCGGCCGTATCCCGCGCGGCGTGCTGCTGGTCGGCCCTCCGGGTACCGGCAAGACGCTGCTGGCACGCGCCATCGCCGGCGAAGCCAAGGTGCCGTTCTTCAGCATTTCCGGCTCGGACTTCGTTGAAATGTTCGTCGGCGTGGGCGCGGCCCGTGTTCGCGACATGTTCGAGAATGCCAAGAAGCAGGCACCCTGCATCGTCTTCATCGACGAAATCGATGCGGTCGGCCGTCACCGCGGCGCCGGCATGGGCGGCGGCAACGACGAGCGCGAGCAGACCCTGAACCAGATGCTGGTCGAGATGGACGGCTTCGAGGCCAACTCGGGCGTGATCGTGATCGCTGCCACCAACCGTTCGGACGTACTGGACAAGGCGCTGCTGCGCCCGGGCCGTTTCGACCGCCAGGTGTATGTCGGCCTGCCCGATATCCGCGGCCGCGAGCAGATCCTCAAGGTCCATATGCGCAAGGTGCCGATCGGCAACGACGTCGACGCCTCGGTGATCGCACGCGGTACCCCGGGCTTCTCCGGCGCCGACCTGGCCAACCTGGTCAACGAAGCCGCATTGTTTGCCGCCCGCCGCAGCAAGCGCGTGGTCGACATGCAGGACTTCGAGGACGCCAAGGACAAGATCTACATGGGCCCGGAACGCAAGTCCACGGTCATGCGCGAGGAAGAACGCCGTGCAACCGCGTACCATGAGTCCGGCCATGCGGTGGTGGCCAAGCTGCTGCCCAAGGCGGATCCGGTGCACAAGGTCACCATCATGCCGCGTGGCTGGGCACTGGGCGTGACCTGGCAGCTGCCGGAGCACGACAAGTACTCGAAGTACAAGGACAACATGCTCGACGAGATCGCCATCCTGTTTGGCGGCCGCGCGGCGGAAGAGGTCTTCCTCAACGCCATGAGCACCGGTGCTTCCAATGACTTCGAGCGCGCCACCAAGACGGCTCGCGACATGGTTACCCGTTTCGGCATGAGCGACACGCTGGGCACCATGGTGTACGTGGATACCGAGCAGGATGGCATGTTCGGCAAGATGTCGTCCAAGACGGTGTCGGAAGCCACCCAGGTCAAGGTCGACGCGGAAATCCGCCGCATCGTCGACGAGCAATATGGCCTGGCCAAGCGCCTGCTCGAAGAAAATCGCGACAAGGTCGAAGCCATGACCGCGGCCCTCATGGAATGGGAAACCATCGATGCGGACCAGGTCAACGACATCATGGCGGGCAAGCCGCCGCGGCCGCCGCGTGGCGCGTCCAGCCAGAACGGTGGTGGCAACACCCCGTCGGGTGGCTCGCCGGTGGCCCCGACCAACGCTCCGGCCACGGCCTGAGCGGATGGCCGGCACGATAGCGTCGTCGGCGCTCCGGTAACCCGGATACGGTAGACGTGCTTGTCGTGGTTGCAGCGGTCGTTCACCAAGCCTGAAGCCGGCGCCTTGTGCGCCGGCTTTTTCTTTGCCGGCGCGCATTTCGCGCAGCCTCTTTTTGATTCCTCGTTTTCGTCTTTTGGTCTTTTCGTATCTTGTCGTCGATCTCAACTGATTCGAGTTTCCAGTGCGGCCGCTACCGCTTCGCGCGCGACCGCCGTCCGCTGGTGATGGGCATCCTGAACGTCACCCCCGATTCATTTTCCGATGGCGGCCAGCACGCTGGGCGCGATGCCGCCTTGCGCCATGCCGAGCGCATGATTGCCGAAGGCGTGGACATCATCGATATCGGCGGCGAGTCGAGCCGGCCGGGTTCGGCGGCATTGCCGCTGGACGAGGAACTGGCGCGCGTGCTGCCGATGGTCGAGGCGCTACGCGATTGCGGCCGGCCGTTGTCCATCGATACCTACAAGCCGGAAGTCATGCGCGCGGCGCTGGCTGCCGGAGCGGACCTGATCAATGACATCTGGGGCTTTCGCATGCCCGGCGCCATCGAGGCGGTGAGCGAGGCGCAGGCGGGGCAGGCCGGACTGTGCGTGATGCATATGCAGCGCGATCCGCAGACCATGCAGGAGCAGCCCCAGTATGAGGATGTGGTGCGCGAGGTGGCTGGCTTCCTGCGCGAGCGGGTGGACGCGCTGCGCGCCGCCGGCGTGAGCGACAGCCGCATCACCCTCGATCCGGGCTTTGGCTTTGGCAAGACGCCGGATCATAATCTGCACTTGCTGGGCCAGCTGCCGCGACTGGCGGTGGATGGCCTGCCCTTGCTGGTGGGCTTGTCGCGCAAGTCGACGCTCGGCGCCATCCTGGGCGGCCGGCCGCCGCAGCAGCGGGTCGCCGCCAGCCTGGCAGCGGCGGTTTGCGCCGCGGAGCGGGGCGCGTACATCGTGCGTGTGCATGATGTGGAACAAACTGTGGATGCGCTCAAGACCTGGTGGGCCATCCGTCATGAAACAATTGCCGGTTAACATTTGTTTTGATTGCTGGCATCCAGCATTGCGCGCTTAGCCTTTAGCATTCGGCATCCGCAACACCGAACAACGGGAGAATGATCATATGACACGCAAGTATTTCGGCACGGATGGGATTCGCGGCAGGGTTGGCGAGGCGCCGATCACGCCCGACTTCGTGATGCG
Source organism: Cupriavidus sp. CuC1 (assembly GCF_044627735.1). Classification (NCBI taxonomy): domain Bacteria; kingdom Pseudomonadati; phylum Pseudomonadota; class Betaproteobacteria; order Burkholderiales; family Burkholderiaceae; genus Cupriavidus; species Cupriavidus sp. CuC1. Next base: position 21,924 of record NZ_JBIUHC010000054.1, read on the forward strand.
CCTGGGCTACGCGGCGGGCATGGTGCTCGCCCATGGGGCGAAGCAGCAGGACCAGGCACGTCCGACCGTGCTGATCGGCAAGGACACGCGCATTTCCGGCTATATGCTGGAGGCCGCGCTGGAGGCCGGCTTTACCTCGGCAGGCGTCAACGTGCTGCTGACCGGGCCGCTGCCGACGCCGGGCGTGGCCTACCTCACGCGCGCGCTGCGCTTGTCGGCAGGCGTGGTGATCTCCGCCAGCCACAACCCGTACTACGACAACGGCATCAAGTTTTTCTCCGCCGATGGCGACAAGTTGCCCGACGCCGTGGAAATGGCGATCGAAGAAGCGCTGGAAGAGCCGATGGTCTGCGTGCGCTCGGACGATCTCGGCCGCGCGCGCCGCATCGAGGATGCCGCTGGCCGCTACATCGAATTCTGCAAGAGCACGTTCCCCTACGAGCAGGACCTGCATAAGCTCAAGCTGGTGGTGGACTGCGCGCACGGCGCCGCGTACCACATCGCGCCGCACGTCTTCCATGAGCTCGGTGCCGATGTGATCTCGATCGGCAACCAGCCGGACGGTCGCAACATCAATGCCGGCTACGGCGCGACGGCCCCGGAAAAACTGATCGAAGCGGTCAAGGCCAATGGCGCCGATCTTGGCCTGGCCTTCGACGGCGACGCGGACCGCCTGCAGGTGGTGGACCGCGACGGACGCCTGTTCAACGGCGATGAGCTGCTGTACCTGATCGTCCAGGACCGCCTGCAGGCGGGCCAGGCCGTGGAAGGCGCGGTGGGCACGCTGATGACCAATATGGCGGTAGAGCTCGCGCTCAAGCGCCAGGGCGTGGAGTTCGTACGCGCCAAGGTGGGCGACCGCTATGTGCTGGAAGAGCTGAACAAGCGCAAGTGGACGCTGGGCGGCGAGGGCTCGGGCCATCTGCTCTGCCTGGATCGCCACACCACCGGCGACGGCATCGTCTCCGCGTTGCAGGTGCTGGCCGCACTGCGCCGTAGCGGCAAGAGCTTGTCGCAACTGCTGGAAGGCGTTTCGCTGTTCCCGCAGACGCTGATCAACGTGCGCGTGGAGAAGGGCTTCGACTGGCAGTCGCATGCGGGCCTGAGCGCGGCGCGCGCCGTGATCGAACCGCAGCTCGAGGGCCGGGGCCGGGTATTGATCCGCGCCTCGGGAACCGAGCCGGTGGTGCGCGTGATGGTCGAAGCCGAGAAGGTCGAGACCGCGGAGCAGGCAGCGCAGACCCTGGCGGACGCCTTGCGGGCCTGAACACCGGGTCATCGCCGCTAGCTGTTGCCAGAACGCCGGGTTTTCGCCCGGCGTTATTTTTTGTTGAAAAGCAATTAACCGCGACCTTTTTTTGGCTTGCGAGGAGCCATATGCGGGTCGGGAAGGGCATTGGCGATGTGATTCAGGAGGCAGCATCCGCAGACTTAGAAGAAGATCTCGTGATGTCATGGAATTGTCATAGTCGGAGCATAAAGTTCGACTTGTCAAAAAATTGTCATTCCCCAACCATGTCTCTGGAGGACATATGAAGCTGGTCAAGACTGCCGTTGCAGGCATCGTGTCGTTGGTGGTAGCGGGCACTGCGTTCGCGGCGGAAATTACCGGTGCTGGCGCATCTTTCCCGGCGCCCGTGTATTCCAAGTGGGCCGATGCATACCAGAAAGCAACGGGTAACAAGGTCAACTATCAATCCATCGGCTCGTCCGGCGGCATCAAGCAGATTGGCGCCAAGACCGTCGACTTCGGCGCCTCCGACGCGCCCCTGAAGGACGAAGAGCTGGCCAAGCAAGGCCTGGTGCAGTTCCCCACGGTGATCGGCGGCGTGGTGCCGGTGATCAACCTGCAAGGCATCAAGCCGGGCGAACTGACCATCACCGGCGAATTGCTGGCGAACATCTACCTGGGCAAGATCAAGAAGTGGGACGATCCCGCCATCAAGGCACTGAACCCGCACGCCAAGCTGCCGAGCCAGGACATCCTGCCGGTGCGCCGCGCCGACGGTTCGGGCACCACCTTCATCTTCACCAACTACCTGTCCAAGGTCAGCCCGGACTGGAAGAGCTCGGTTGGCGAGGGCACCACGGTCAACTGGCCGGGCGGTGGCACTGGCGGCAAGGGTAACGAAGGCGTGGCCGCTTTCGTGCAACGCCTGAACGGCGCCATCGGCTACGTCGAGTACGCCTACGCCAAGCAGAACAAGATGACCCACCTGAACATGAAGAACGCCGCGGGCGCGGTGGTTCAGCCTGGTGACGACGGCTTCAAGGCAGCAGCAGCAGGCGCCGACTGGAGCAAGACCTACTACCAGATCCTGACCAACGAACCGGGCAAGACGGCATGGCCGATCGCCGGCGCGACCTTCATCCTGGTGCACAAGAACCAGGAAAAGGCAGCGCAGGGCGCCGAAGTGCTGAAGTTCTTCGACTGGGCGTACAAGAGCGGCGGCAACATGGCCAGCGAGCTTGACTACGTACCGCTGCCGGACGCCGTGGTGAACCAGATCCGCGCGACCTGGAAGAACTCGGTCAAGGACGGTTCGGGCAAGGCGTTGTACAACTGATCGGCTGGCTGCCATCCCGGCCCGCATGCGCGGGCTGGCCTGGCAGCCGCGCCAGCCTGGCGCCCCAACGGCGCCGGGCAGGCACCGCGGTAGCGGCATTGAAGACAGCAAGGCAGTAGAAGCAGTAGTAGAGAAGCAGCGCAGCAAACGCGGCAATCCGCGCGGGCAGCATGACGCAATGCGATGGGCCCATCGGCCCCGAGCGGGCGGCACGGCCGGCGAGCCGCCAACTAAACGAATTCCAATACCACATCATGGCGACTACATCCGATCAATCCGCAGTGCGGCCGCCTAGCCGTACCGGTGACATCCTGTTTGGTGGCCTGACGCGCGGCGCCGCCATCGTGACCCTGCTGCTGCTTGGCGGCATCATCGTGTCACTCGCAATCAGCGCATGGCCTTCCATCGAGGCCTTCGGCCTGCGCTTCCTGTGGACCGCCGAGTGGGATCCACCCGCGGACGTCTACGGCGCGCTGGTGCCGATCTACGGCACCATCGTCACCTCCCTGATCGCCCTGATCATTGCGGTGCCCATCAGCTTTGGCATCGCGCTGTTCCTGACCGAGCTGTCGCCGGCCTGGCTGCGCCGCCCGCTCGGCACCGCGATCGAATTGCTGGCCGCCGTGCCCTCGATCGTCTATGGCATGTGGGGCCTGCTGGTGTTCTCGCCGATCTTCGGCGAGTACTTCCAGAAGCCGCTGGCCGCCACCGTGGGCCAGGTGCCGCTGATCGGCAAGCTGTTCCAGGGCGCGCCGCTGGGCATCGGCCTGCTGTGCGCCGGCGTGATCCTGGCCATCATGATCATTCCCTACATCGCTTCGGTGATGCGCGACGTGTTCGAAGTCACCCCGGTGCTGCTCAAGGAATCCGCCTATGGCGTGGGCTGCACCACCTGGGAAGTGATGTGGCGCGTGGTGCTGCCCTTCACCCGTGCCGGCGTGATCGGCGGCGTGATGCTGGGCCTGGGTCGTGCGCTGGGCGAGACCATGGCGGTCACCTTCGTGATCGGCAATACCAACCTGCTGGACAATGCCTCGCTGTTCTCGCCGGGCAACAGCATCACCTCGGCGCTGGCCAATGAATTCGCCGAAGCCGGCGCCGGCCTGCATACCGCCGCGCTGATGGAACTTGGCCTGATCCTGTTCTTCATCACTTTCGTGGTCCTGGCGCTGTCGAAGATCCTGCTGCTGCGCCTGGCCAAGAGCGAGGGCGCAAAATGAGCCAAGCCGCGATGACTTCCTCCTCTTCCTCGATTCCGGCTGTGAGGCCAGATGCGGATGCCATGCGCACGCGCCTGCAGGCACGCCGCCGCCGCACCAATTTCTATGCGCTGACCGCATCGCTGGGCGCCATGGCGTTCGGCCTGTTCTGGCTGGCCTGGATCCTGTGGACCACCATCTCGCTGGGAGTGGGTGGCCTGTCGATGGACCTGTTCACGCAAATGACGCCGGCGCCGAATACCGCCGGCGGCGGCCTTGCCAATGCCATCTACGGCAGCTTCGTGATGGTTGGCCTCGCCACGCTGTGCGGAACGCCCCTGGGCATCCTGGCCGGCATCTACCTGGCAGAGTACGGCAAGACTTCGCCGCTGGCCAGCTTCATCCGCTTTATCAACGACATCCTGCTGTCGGCGCCGTCGATCGTGATCGGCCTGTTCGTCTACGCGCTAGTGGTGACCCGCATGGGGCACTTCTCCGCCTGGGCCGGGATCTGCGCGCTGGCGTTGCTGCAGATTCCGATCGTGGTGCGCACGACCGAGAACATGCTGAACCTGGTCCCGAACGCGCTGCGTGAAGCGGCCTTCGCGCTGGGCACGCCCAAGTGGAAGATGGTGCTGTCGATCACGGTGAAGTCGTCGTACGCAGGCATCGTCACCGGCGTGCTGCTGGCGGTCGCGCGTATTGCCGGCGAGACCGCGCCGCTGCTGTTCACGGCCTTGTCCAACCAGTTCTGGACCAGCGACCTGAACAAGCCGATGGCGAACCTGCCGGTGACCATCTTCCGCTTCGCCATGAGCCCGTTTGTCGAGTGGCAGCAACTGGCCTGGGCCGGCGTGTTCCTGATTACCGTTGGCGTGCTGGCGCTCAATATCCTGGCACGCATGCTGTTCAAGAAATGACCGGCAGCGCGATAGCCGCACGGCATTCCCGAAATTCTTTGCGAGAGACGAGCATGACCTCGACCGTCATCGACATTCCCGACACGACCCGCGCCAAGATCGACGTGCGCAACCTGAACTTCTACTACGGCCAGTTCCATGCGTTGAAGAACGTCAACATGTCGATTCCCGAGCGCAAGGTGACGGCCTTTATCGGCCCGTCCGGCTGCGGCAAGTCGACCCTGTTGCGCACCTTCAACAAGATGTACGCGCTCTACCCGGAGCAGCGTGCCGAGGGCGAGATCAACATGGATGGCGACAACCTGCTGACCGCCAAGCAGGACATCGCCCTGTTGCGTGCCAAGGTTGGCATGGTGTTCCAGAAGCCCACGCCGTTCCCCATGTCGATCTATGACAACATCGCCTTTGGCGTGCGCCTGTTCGAGAAGCTGTCACGCTCGGAGATGGATGACCGCGTGGAGTGGGCACTGTCCAAGGCGGCGCTGTGGAACGAAGTCAAGGACAAGCTCAACCAGTCGGGCTACGGCTTGTCCGGTGGCCAGCAGCAGCGCCTGTGCATCGCGCGCGGCATCGCCATCCGCCCCGAAGTCCTGTTGCTGGATGAACCGTGCTCCGCACTCGACCCGATCTCGACGGGCCGGATCGAAGAACTGATCGCCGAGCTCAAGGACGACTACACGGTGGTGATCGTCACGCACAATATGCAGCAAGCCGCGCGCTGCTCGGACTACACCGCCTATATGTACCTGGGTGAACTGATCGAATTCGGCGAGACCGAGAAGATCTTCATCAAGCCGCATCGCAAGGAAACCGAAGACTACATCACCGGCCGTTTCGGCTGATTGAGCGTTAAGCACATAACGCATAGCATACGAATAGAGCGGCTAGGAGAGCAACATGTCTGACAAGCATCTGTCGACCCAATTCGACGCCGACCTCAACGCCATCAGCACGAAACTGCTGCAGATGGGCGGTCTGGTCGAGTCGCAGATCGAAAACGCCATGCGGGCGCTTTCGGAGTTCGACGCGGGCCTGGCCGACCAGGTCATCGCGCGCGAGCATCACCTGAATGCCCTGGAACTCGAGATCGATGCCGATTGCGGCAACATCATCGCGCGCCGGCAACCGACCGCGCGCGACCTGCGCCTGGTGATGGCGATTTCCAAGACCATCACCAACCTGGAACGTGCGGGCGACGAGGCGGAGAAAATCGCCAAGCGCACCAAGCACATCATGGAAGACGCGGGCGCCCACCAGATCAATTATTCCGAGGTGAAGCTCTCGGGCGAGATGGCCATCGCGCTGCTGCGCCAGGCACTCGATGCCTTTGCGCGCTTGGACACCGTGGCTGCCGCCCGGATCGTCAAGGACGACAAGGCCATCGACGACGAATTCCGTGCGTTCGTGCGCAAGCTCATCACCTATATGATGGAAGACCCCCGCACGATCTCGGTCGCGCTGGATTTCCTCTTTATCGCCAAGGCGATCGAGCGCATTGGCGACCACGCCAAGAACATCGCTGAATTCATCATCTACATCGTCAAGGGAACCGACGTCCGCCACGCCTCGCGTGAGGACATGGAGCGCGAAGCGCTGAGTTAAGGCGCCACCGCGGAGAAAATTACATGCCAAGCAGCATTCTTGTTGTCGAAGACGAACCCGCGATTGCCGAACTGATCGCGGTCAACCTGCAACACGCGGGACATTATCCGATCCGGGCCTATAACGCCGAGCAGGCGCTGTCGCTGATGAGCGACGTGCTGCCCGACCTGGTGCTGCTCGACTGGATGCTCCCGGGCAAGTCGGGAGCAACCTTCGCCAAGGAACTGCGCAATAACGACCGCACCAAGCAGATTCCGATCATCATGCTCACCGCGCGCAGCGAAGAGCAGGACAAGGTGCTGGGGCTCGAGGCCGGCGCGGACGACTACGTCACCAAGCCGTTCTCGCCCAAGGAACTGCTGGCCCGCATCAAGGCCGTGCTGCGCCGCCGCGCCCCGCAACTGACCGACGACGTCGTTGCCATCAATGGCCTGCGCCTTGACCCGGCCACGCATCGGGTCACCGGCCAGGACGAATCCGGCCTGATCAAGCTGGACCTCGGTCCTACCGAGTTCCGTTTGCTGCACTTCCTGATGACGCATCCGGAGCGCGTCCACAGCCGTTCGCAGTTGCTGGACCAGGTTTGGGGCGATCACGTGTTCGTGGAAGAGCGGACCGTCGACGTGCATATCAAGCGCTTGCGCGCCGCGCTGACCCCCGGCGGCTACAGCAACATGATCGAGACGGTGCGCGGCAGCGGCTACCGCCTGGCGCGCGCGCCCAGCCACTGATACCCGGCTTGCCACGCCGTCGCCGGCGTGGCGCCTGTTTGCCTGCGAGTCGCTTGCGAGTCGCTTGCCAGTCGCCTGTTGCTTGCTTGTTGCCCGTTTCGTGGCACACTCCACCGCATTCCATGCGGTCTTGCCGCCTGCCTGACCTTCTCACTTCTTCATGAACGTCATCTGGGCCCGTTCGGCGGCCATCCTGATTCTCCTGGCCCTGGCTTCGGCCGGGCTGTACTTCGTCCTTGGTCCCGTGCCTGCGCTGGCCGTGCTGTGCGTCGGGTTGCTGGGGCATCTGCTCTACTACATCTACCAGATCAACCGGCTTTGGAAAGTGCTGGATGCGCCTGCCTACGGCGAGATTCCCAGCGCGCTGGGGCTGTGGGGCGAGGTGTATTACCGCCTGCATCGTCTGGTCAAGCGCTGGCGCACCCAGGTGCTGCAGGTCGAGCAGCAACATACCCGCTTTATCCAGGCCATCCAGGCGTCGCCCAATGGCGTGCTGATGCTCGACGATGCCGACCAGATCGAATGGTGCAACGATGTGGCCGAGCAGCATTTTGGCCTCAATGCGCGTCGGGACGTGCGCCAGCGCATCACCCACCTGATCCGGCGGCCGGAATTCGTCCAGTACCTGCACTTGCAGCGTTTCGATGAGCCGCTGGTGATGCGCGACATGGGCGAGCACAAGCGCAGCGTGATCGCCGTGCAGATCCTGCCTTACGGGGATAACCGCAAGCTGGTGCTCACGCACGACATCACCAAGGTGGAGAACACCGAGGCGATGCGCCGGGATTTCGTCGCCAACGTCTCGCACGAACTGAAGACACCGCTGACGGTGCTGACCGGCTTCCTGGAAACGGTGCGCGACCTGCCGGTGTCGGAGCAGGATCGCAACCGCTACCTCGACATGATGCTGGTGCAGTCCATGCGCATGCAGCACCTGGTCGAGGACTTGCTGGTTCTGGCCAAGCTGGAAAGCGACGAGCAGCCGCCGAGCCTGGACCGGATCGACATGGCCGAACTCGTTGCGCACCTTGTGCACGACGCCGAGGCGCTATCGCAGGGCGAGCACCAGATCTCGGCGCAGATCGATCCGGCCGTCATGATCCGCGGTGCGGAGCGTGAACTGCTGTCGGCCTTCGGCAACCTGGTTTCCAACGCGGTGCGCTATACGCCGGAGGGTGGGCGCATCAGCATCGCGCTGACGTACGAGAACGAGCACGCCATTTTCTCGGTCACCGATACGGGCCTGGGCATCGCCGCTGACCATATCCCGCGCCTCACCGAGCGCTTCTACCGGGTCGACCGCAGCCGTTCGCGCGATACCGGCGGCACTGGCCTGGGGCTCGCCATCGTCAAGCATGTGCTGTCGCGCCACCATGCCGACCTGCGCATCACCAGCGAAGTGGGGCGCGGCAGCGTGTTCCGCGTGGTATTCCCGGGCGATCGCAGCGGCTATTTGCCTAGCGCCTTGCCGCAGCCTGGCCAGTCGCCGCAGAAGGCGGCCTGACCCGCGCTCGCTCGCGGCGTTGTGCATGGCACGGCGCACGCGAGGCGCGCCGTGCCGATTCCAACCCTCAGGCGCTGCCGAACAGGGCCAGCAGGTCGTTCTGGCTGACGTGCGGCTGCTTGGACTTGGTGTGCTTGCGGGTGTAGCTGCCGTCGAGTTGCATGGTCCATGCGGAGGCATTGTCGTGCAGATGCACCCGCAGGCTCTCCTTGATGACCCGCGCCTTCAGTACCTTGTCCAGCACCGGGAATGCCACCTCGACGCGACGGAACAGGTTGCGGTCCATCCAGTCCGCACTGGACAGGTAGACCACCTCCGCACCGTCGGCCAGGAAGTAATAGACGCGGTGATGCTCGAGGAAGCGCCCGACGATGGAGCGCACCGTGATGTGCTCCGACAGGCCCGGCACTCCCGGGCGCAGCGCGCACACCCCACGGATGATCAGGTCGATCTTCACGCCGGCGCGCGACGCCTTGTACAGCTCGTCGATGATCGATGGCTCCAGCAGCGCATTCATCTTGGCCATGATGCGGGCGGGCTTGCCGGCGCGGGCGTTGCGGGCCTCCGCGCGGATATGCTCCACCAGGTTGCTCTGCATGGTGAATGGCGACTGCCACAGGTGATTCAGGCGGATGGTGCCCGCGGTACCCGTGAGCAACTGGAACACGTGCTGGACGTCCTCGCAGATCTGCTCGTTGGCGGTGAGCAGGCCAAAGTCGGTGTACAGCCGTGCGGTGCGCGGATGATAGTTGCCGGTGCCCAGGTGCGCGTAGCGGCGCAGCTTGAACTGCTTGCTCTTGGCGCTATCCAGTTCGCGCCGCACCATCAGCAGCATCTTGGCATGGCACTTGTGGCCAACCACGCCGTAGACCACATGCGCGCCGGCGGATTCGAGCCGCTCGGCCCAGTTGATATTGGTTTCCTCGTCAAAACGCGCCAGCAGTTCCACCACCACCGTGACTTCCTTGCCGTTGCGCGCCGCGGTCATCAGCGCCTCCATCACCGGCGACTCGTTGCCGGTGCGGTAGACCGTCTGCTTGATGGCTACCACGGCAGGATCGACGGCGGCCTGCTGCAGCAGGTCGAGCACCGAGCTAAAGCTCTCGTAAGGATGGTGCAGCAGCACGTCCTGCTGGCGGATCGCGTCGAACATCGAAGCGCCGGGCACAAACACCTTGACCGGCGCCGGCACGTGCGGCGGGTACTTGAGGGCAGGGCGGTCGACGAGGTCGGGGATCTGCATCAGTCGCACCAGGTTGACCGGGCCGCTTACGCGGTACACGTCCTGCTCGCCCAGGCCGGATTCGAGCAGCAGGCGGCGTGCCATGGCCGGGGGGGTGTCGGCCGAAATCTCCAGGCGCACGGTGTCGCCGAAGTGGCGGGTCGGCAGTTCGCCCTGCAGTGCCTCGCGCAGGTCCGTGATATCGTCCTCTGACACGAACAGGTCAGAGTTGCGGGTGACGCGGAACTGATAGCAGCCGTTGACCTTGATAGCGGGGAACAGCTCATGCACGAACCCTTGCATGAAGGACGACAGCAGCACAAAGCCGTAGGGATAGCCGGAGAGCTCCCCGGGCATCCTGACCACGCGCGGCAGCGCGCGGGGCGCCTGCACGATCGCCAGGTCGGCCTCCCGGCCGAAGGCATCCTTGCCCGACAATTCAATGATGAAATTCAGGCTCTTGTTGAGCACCCGCGGGAAGGGGTGGGCCGGGTCCAGCGCGATCGGCGTCAGGACCGGGCCGAGCTCGCGCACGAAGAAGCTGCGCGCCCATTCACGCTGTGCCTCGTTCCAGGTGGGGGCCAGGTGAAAGAACACCCCTTCTTTCTCCAGCAGGGGCAAAATCACGTTTTGCAGCATGTCATACTGCATTGCCACCAGCTTTTGCACGCGTTCCGTGACGATCTGGTATGCCTGCTGCAAGGAAAGGCCGTCGGGCGTGATGCCGGACGGATTGTCACGCATCTGCTCCTTCAAGCCGGCCATGCGGATCTCGAAGAACTCATCCAGATTGCTTGAAACGATACAGATGAACTTCAGACGTTCGAGCAGTGGCACGTTGGCGTCAGCCGCCTGTGCCATGACTCTCATATTGAATTCCAGAATGCCCATTTCGCGGTTGAGCAGCGTGCCGGGTGGGCTTGTCGACATTGGCATGACCTTCTTTTGGTAATGCGGCGACTTTTTCATAGAATCATGTCAAATTGATGACAATGTGATTTTGTCACGATATAGACATGATAAAGACATATTTTCTATGGTTGGTCGAACCTGACTGCCCGACACCGTTACTTACGCCGCGGCTTGCGGCCTTTACCCACATTCCCCTACCGCGATGAACCAAACCCCTCGCCTGCTGGCCGCCGTCGACATGGGCTCAAACAGCTTCCGCCTGATGATCGGGCGGGTGGACGAAAGCCTGACCGCATCCGGGCCGGCCAGCCAGCTATTCCAGGTCGATGCGCTGCGCGAGCCGGTGCGCCTGGCCGCGGGCCTGACGCCGGACAAATACCTGGACCAGCCGGCGCGCCGGCGCGGCATCGACGCCCTGCGGCGTTTCGGCGACCGCCTGCGCGATTTCTCCCCCGACCAGGTGCGGGCGGTGGCCACCAATACCCTGCGGGTAGCCAAGAACGCTTCGGAATTCCTGATCGAGGCCGAGCATGCGCTGGGATTCCCGATTGAAGTGATTGCCGGGCGCGAGGAAGCGCGGCTGATCTACCTGGGCGCTTCGCACGATGCGCCGGCCTGCGCGGGCAACCGGCTGGTGGTCGATATCGGTGGCGGCTCGACCGAGTTCATCATCGGCACCGGCTACACGTCCAAGCTGATGGAGAGCCTCTACATCGGCTGCGTCTCGCACAGCCGCCAGTTCTTCCCCAGCGGCAACGTCGACGACTACGCGATGAAGCAGGCGGAACTGGCCGCGCGCAGGGAGATCCAGGTGCTGGTGCGCCAGTACCGCGCTGCCGGCTGGCAGCAGGCGGTGGGTTCGTCGGGCACGGCGCGCGCGCTGGCCGAGCTGATCGAGCTCAACGGCATGAACGACAACCCGGCCGAGCACGGCATCACCCGCGAAGGGCTGGAGCGCCTCAAGCGCGCGCTGGTCAAGGCGGAGAACGCCAACAGGGTCAAGCTGGTGGGCCTGAAGGCGGATCGCATCCCCGTGCTGCCCGGTGGCCTGTCGATCATGCTCGGCGTGTTCGCCGAGCTCGACCTCGATCGCATGGACGTCACCGACGGCGCGCTGCGCCTGGGCGTGCTGTACGACCTGCTGGGCCGCACGCATCACGAGGACATGCGCACCATCACCGTTGATCAGTTCATGCGCCGCTATGGAGTCGACCGCGCGCAGGCCCAGCGCGTGCGCCAGGCCGCGCTGGGCTTGCTGGCGCAGTTTCCCGAGCCGCGCAATGAGCGCCGCGACGACAACCTGGCGCTGCTGGGCTGGGCCGGCGGGCTGCACGAGATCGGCATGACCATCTCGCACAGTGGCTACCACAAGCACTCGGCTTATATCGCCACGCACGCCGACATGCCGGGCTTCTCAAAGACCGACCAGGCACGGCTGGCGACCCTGCTGCTTGGGCATGCCGGCAAGCTCGGCAAGCTCTCCGGCAGTGGCAAGTTCCTCGATTGGCGGATGCTCTTCAGCCTGCGCCTGGCGTTCGTGCTGTGCCGGCGCCGCGCCGACGAGCCGTTGCCCGAGATCACCGTGGGCCAGCGCTCGGATGCGCTGGACGAAGGCTTCGAGGTGCGCCTGCCGAAGGCGTGGATCGAGGCCAACCCGCTGGTCGAGTACAGCCTGGCGCAGGAAGCCGACGAGTGGGAACGCATCGGCAAGCGCTACAAGGTGGTGTACGCCTAAGCAAAGCGCGGGGGCAGCCGGATGGCTGCCCCCGTTTCGACAAGCGGCTCAGACCAAAACAGGCGGCGAGCGCCCGTGCAGGCTCAGGCGTCGCGGTTCAGGCCAAGGAAGTGGCGCGCATAGCGGGGGTTCATGTCGTTGACGCGCAGCAGCGTGAGGAAGTCTGCCACGTTGAAGTCGGGATCCCACGCCGGCATGCCGCAAATGCGCGCGCCTAGCCGCAGGTAACCCTTGATCAGCGCCGGCGGCTCTACGTCCAGCGTCTGGTTGAGCTCATCGATCGGCAGGGGCAGGCGCGGGAATGCGTGGTACTCGATCGGCGCCAGGGCGCGCTCGGCAAAGACCCGGTAGAGGCTGGCCGCGTAGTGGCCGCCATCGCTCATCGGCACGCTCGCGCATCCCAGCATCGACTCGATGCCCCAGCGCTGCAGATACTCGCCCAGGCCGCCCCAAAGCGCCATGATCACGCTGCCCGAGCGGTAGTCGCGGTGCACGCACGAGCGGCCCAGTTCCACCATCTTGGGTTTCAGGTGAGCCAGGCGCACCAGGTCGAATTCCGACTCGGCATAGAGGCAGCCGATGCGCTTGGCCTGGTGGGGTGCCATCACGCGGTAGGTGCCAACGACCTTGAGCGTGGCCGTATCGCGCACGATCAGGTGATCGCAGTAGGCGTCGAACATATCCACGTCAAGTTCAGGCCTCGACGGGTTTAGCCTGGCGCCCATTTCTTCGGCGAAGACCTTGTAGCGCAGGCGCTGCGCTTCTTCTACTTCATCCTGGTGGCGCGCCCACGCCACGCTGAAAGCAGGCTGGTCATGCGCTTGTTCATGTGCTTGTGCAGGTTGCTGGCGATGAAGACGCCTCCGCGCCGAATGGCCTGAGAGGCCACTGGGCAGGGAATCGAACAACGGCTGGGTGGGCGTCGGGAGCTCTCGCATCAGTATGTCCTTTCGGTGACGAAACTGTTGCGGTTGAATGTAGAGAGGGCAGGTGACAGTGCCGTGAAGCCGTCGTGACGGTTCCGTGACGGCGGCCCGGAAAGCCGGGCCGCGCGGGTGCGGGGTGCAAAAAAAATGCTAGAGAAATTCCGGATTGATGACAGCGCGCAACACTACCTGCGATTCGCTTTCGCGCGTGCGTCCCGACAGCCACCAGATGCCGCTCTTGCGCACGCTCCAGTTCATTTCCGAGCCCGCCAGCAGCAGGCTGGCAAGCCGGCCAAGCCAAGGCTGGTGGCCGACGAGCACGGTGTGCTCGGCGCCTTGGGGCCAGTCGATCGCGGCTAGCACCGAGCTGACATCGGCGCTCGGGGCAAGCTCGGGCAATACCTCAGCGTTCTCCCACAGGGCAGCGGCGGTCTCGCGGGTGCGCAGGGCGGGGCTGCAGACCACCCGCGTCCCGGGAGGCAGGTGGCTGCGCAACCAGGCTGCGGAGGCATCCGCCTGCTTATGCCCGCGTCTGGTCAGGGGGCGTTGCAGGTCGGCATTGCGGGAAAAGCCAAGCGCGCCAGACAACTCCTCGGCTTCGGCATGACGCCACAGGATCAGGTTCATGAGAGCAGTGTGCTCAAGCTAATGGGAAAAGGGATGTTTCGAGTATGGCCACGCGCTCAGGTGCGTGCAAGACGGGCAAACACCGGGCGGGCATGCAGCATGGCACGGCTGAATGACGCGCATGTGGCGAGCCATGCATGCCGGAAGCAGTGGCAACCTGGGATGAAACGAGAGGGCAGCAACGGCAGGCAAGCCACCGGCATCGACCAGAACTCCAGGCCTGAGGCACCAAGATGGAATAGCCATCATGATTATTTCAGTGGAATCGTTCCTGTCGATGCTTGCAGGTGGCAATGGCCAGATGTTTCCCAGGGCGGGACCGCGGCGATGCGGTGCCCTGGAGCGCGGTTTAGCGCAACGCTCGCCGGCGGCGACGAGCGTGGAAGAAGATCAGACTTTATGGCGGAAGTTAATGCGGCCCTTCGTCAGATCGTAGGGCGACATTTCCAGCGTCACGCGGTCACCGGCCAGAATGCGGATGCGGTGCTTCTGCATCTTGCCCGAGGCATAGGCCCAGATTTCCACGCCGTTTTCCAGCGTCACGCGGTAACGGTTGTCCGGCAGGGCTTCCGAGACAACACCGCCAAATTCGATAAGTTCTTCCTTAGCCAATCTTCTTCCTTTACGGCAGCCTTGGGCTGCATGAATTTAGGTAAATCCGGTGAGACGAGCGCCGGCAGGCTGCCTGCATGCTCGCGAGGTCCGGGTGCCAGCAGTGACAAGCGCCGGCTTGCTTGGTTGCGCCTTGAAGTTGCGGGAGGCAAGCTGACCCGGACCGGCACGGCAAAAAAAGCGCGTGCAAAAAAGGTCCACGTTAGGGAATCGCCAGGGGGCGCGTCAGTGCCCGGCCGATTGCCTTGCCGGTTGCGGCCCAAGCTAATGCGGCCGTGCTACCGTGATAGGCGCGGGGGCAATGAAGCGGGCAAGATGTTCCCGGTGACTTGCCGAGCTGCTGCGAACTGCGCTGCGCAGTTCGCTGAATACTGCGCTGCAGTGTGATGGCTGCGTTCCTCGGCAAGGGCGCCCGGTTACAGGGCATGCTGCATAAACCCCGGGCTAACGCGCGATTATATCATGGGTGTGCATCTGAGGCGTGGCGCGCGCGCTCGCCCTACCCGGATACGGCGGCGAAAACACGAGAAAAAATGCCCGCCGCCGGGTGGGTTGCGGGCTAAAAAGTGGTGTGGGCGGTTCGCGGACCCGCCCGGTGCCAGTGTGGGCGTTTCAAGCGTGCAGGGCATCCCATATTCATGGCATTGCCATTGGGTTGCTGCGCCGCAATGAAAGCAGGGTGGCCGCGGCGGCCAGAACAGGCCCGGACAAAATGAGGCGACAAAAAAAGGCTTAGACCCTACGGTCTAAGCCTTTGATCTTGTTGCTAAATACTGGTCGGGGCGACATGATTCGAACATGCGACCCTCTGATCCCAAATCAGATGCGCTACCAGGCTGCGCTACGCCCCGAAGCGTCGGATTGTAGCCCGGCGGCAGGGCCAGGGTCAAATTTTACTTTTGCATCGGCCAAGCGAAGCGCCGGCCGGTGTGGGCATCGTCGCTGGGTTTGATGGATAGAAGGGTTCTCTTGACTTGGTCGCAAGCGCTGACATAATCCGCACACCGCAGCGGCCAGGCCCTGCGCCCGGTCAGGCGCAGAGGCAATCCGGGCCGCTAGCGGGACTGGCGCCGAACATGAGAATAAGAGTGCCCTCGCCACGATCGCGAGGCCCAGCCCCTGTCCGCCGGGGCGCATGAAGACGGTCAGAAGCTTAAAAAGAAAGTATGGCGAAAACCTCGGGTCCGCGCGGGTCCCGGGGCGCATGGTGGCGTGATGGAACGCCGCCTGCCAAGTTGGACGGGGAAATCATGTTTCAGTCACAGGTTAGTGTGCTGGTCGCGGGCCTATTCGGGCTGCAGATGGCGGTGGTGTTCGCAGTCTTGCAGCGCGCACCCGGCATGGGCCGCGCCGGTTTGAATTCTTGGGTGGCGGGTGCGTTGCTGGTCACCGCAGCCACCGTCTTGCTCGCTGCGCAGGACTATCTGCCGGAATGGCTTACGCTCAATCTGGTGGATCTGGCCATGACGGCGGCCTTGTCCTTGATGGTCTATGGCACGCGCCGCTTCTTCGGCAAGCGCGGGGGCGCGCTTGCGCTCTGCCTACTGAACCTGGCGGTACTGGCCAATGCCGCCTACTTCGATTGGGCGGGCGTGTCGCCGACGGAGCCGGCGCTCGTCTTTATCCTGGCCAATATCTATCTTCCGCTGGGATTGCTGCGTGTAGTGGCGCCGCAAATGCGCGCCAAGCGCGGCACCGGCCGCCTGGCAGCGCTGTCGCTTGGGCTGATCGCGCTCGCTTGCGCGGCCATGGGCCTCTATCAAGCCATCGACCTCACGCTGCTGCCCGCTGGCCTTGCCTGGCTGGCCAAGCTGCCGCCCCGGGAATCGTTCACCATCCTGCATGCCTTTGGCATTGTCAGCCTGGCCGTGAGCTTCGCGCTGCTTGCCCACGATAGCCTGCGCCGGCGTCTGGAGCGCCGTGCCAGCTATGACGACCTGACCGACGTACTGTCGCGCGGACCCTACTGGGAGGCGCTGGAAGAGGCCTGCAAGCAGGCGGACCGCCAGCAACGACCGCTGACAGTGGCGTTCATCGACCTGGATCATTTCAAGGCCATCAACGATCTCTACGGCCATCTGGCCGGCGACAGCGTGCTGCGCCATTTCAGCGGCCTGCTGCGCAGGACCGTGCGCGCGGACGATTTCGTCGGCCGGCTGGGCGGGGAAGAGTTTGGCATCGTGATGCCCGGCACCGCGCTGGACCAGGGCAGGGCGATCAGCCTGCGCCTGAGCGCGCTGGTGCGCACCACCCCATGTCCATCCGAGCCGGATGCGATTTCTTACACGGTAAGCATCGGCATGGCCGAGCGGCTGCCGGGAGAGGGGGCGGATACGCTCATGCGCCGTGCCGACAATGCCCTCTACGATGCCAAGACCATGGGGCGCAACTGTGTGTCCACGCAGCCCATTGAACGGCTTGCCGGCATGGCGACGCCGCCGCGGATGCGGATTTCGCAGGCATCTTGAGCCGGGCTGTATCAGGCAGCGTGCCGACGCGGTAGGATCAGACGCGGGGCTGAGGTAGAATACCGGCCTTCGCATGCTAAGCGTTCAGCAGCATGCCAAGCCTTCAGCATTTCAGCAGTTCCTCCTGTCCGCCCTTAGCTCAGTTGGATAGAGCACTCGCCTTCTAAGCGAGCGGTCACACGTTCGAATCGTGTAGGGCGGACCATTTTCACCCCCGCATTCCCCATCGCCCATAGCCTCCGGTGCCTCCAGAACCGGCATCGCATCGCGAACATCGCGGATGCGCCGCCGCTGGCCGCCAGTCCGGACTAAGATTTCGGGGCTGGCCGTGGTCTTTGTTTTTGTCACGGCGCCTTTCCCGAGGCCATTTTCCGTATTCCCATTCCCATGGCGAAGTCCACCCCAGGCGCTGGCAGGAAGCTCCGTTACTGGCTGGCCGGCGGCGCCTGCCTGCTGATGCTGGCTGCCGTTGCCCGCCATGCCTTGTT
Source organism: Cupriavidus sp. CuC1 (assembly GCF_044627735.1). NCBI lineage: Bacteria > Pseudomonadati > Pseudomonadota > Betaproteobacteria > Burkholderiales > Burkholderiaceae > Cupriavidus > Cupriavidus sp. CuC1. The sequence continues at coordinate 39,437 of NZ_JBIUHC010000054.1, forward strand.
CCTGGCGGTCGAGGAGGACGTGTTCGAGCCCAAGCCGGCCGGCGCGGCCGACTTGATGACGCCGGACCGCCTGGGCGTCGCGTCGCGCCAGTTCGCGTTTGCCAGTGGCGAGCGCATGTTGCGCGCCGCTTGCGTCCTGGCGCAGGGCGGTGATGCGCCCGCCGTGCTGATCTACCACGGCGATGAGGAAAACCTGTCCGACTGGGCCAGCGCGCAGGCGCTGCTCTACCGCAACGGGATCTCGTCCTGCGTGTTCGACTACAGCGGCTACGGCGCCAGCGGCGGCAAGCCCCGCGTGGTCAACCTGCATGAGGACGGCTTGGCTGCGTATGGACAGTTCCTCGCCATGACGCCGCGGGCCAGCCGGCGCTATGTGATGGGCTTTTCACTGGGATCCGGGGTGCTGCTGGACGTGATCTCCGCCTTGCGCCCGGCGCCCGCGGGCCTTGTGATTGCCGCAGGCTTCACGTCCGCGCGCGAGGCGGCAGTGGTGACGGGGCGGGTGCCGGCGTGGATCGCCAGGCTGCTTCCTGAGCCGTGGGACAACGAGGATCAGCTGCGAAAATCGATGCTGCCGCTGCTGCTTGTGCACAGCCGCGCGGACGAGGTGATTCCCTTCGCGCATGCCGAACGGCTGGAGCGCGCTGCCGGCGGCCCCAGCCGGCTGGTGGCGCTGCCGGCGCTGCCGCACGATGCGGCGATCCAGCCGGAGCGGCAGGACGCGTTCTGGGCGCCCATCGTCGCTTATCTGCGCTCGGGCCGCCTGGCCGGAGAGGGTGCCGAATAGGCTGCGCGCGCTGTGCCGACGGGCGGGCACTAAAAAGGGGCGTCGGCCAAAGCCGTACGCCTCATTATTGCGATGGCCGCCGCGAGAGGCGGCCGTGCCGGGATTTACACTTCTTCCGGCAGGCTCGCGCCCACCGTATTGAAGCCGGCGTCCACGTAGGTGATCTCGCCGGTCACGCCGCTGGACAGGTCCGACAGCAGGAAGGCGGCCACGTTGCCGACCTCGTCGATGGTCACATTGCGGCGCAGCGGCGCTGCCTCTTCGATGTGGCCCAGCAGCTTGCCGAAGCCCTTGATGCCGGAAGCGGCCAGGGTCTTGATCGGGCCGGCGGAAATGCCATTGGCGCGAATGCCGCGCGGGCCCACCGAGGCGGCCAGGTAGCGCACGCTGGCTTCCAGCGATGCCTTGGCCAGGCCCATGGTGTTGTAGTTCGGGACCACGCGTTGGGCGCCGAGGTAGGTCAGCGTCAGCAGCGAGGCCTTGTCCGACAGCATGGGCAAGGCGGCCTTGGCCAGCGCGGGGAAGCTGTAGGCGGAGATGTCGTGCGCCACGCGGAAGGATTCGCGTGAGAGGCCTTCCAGGAAGTCGCCGGCGATGGCCTCGCGCGGCGCGAAGCCGATCGAATGCACCAGGCCATCGAGCTTGTCCCAGCTCTGGCCGAGCGCGGCGAAGGTGGCGGCGATCTGCTCGTCGCTGCCAACGTCGCATTCGAATACCAGGCTGCTGCCGAATTCCTTGGCAAAGTCGTTGATGCGGTCCTTGAACCGCTCGCCGACATAGGTGAATGCGAGCTCGGCGCCTTCGCGCTTGCAGGCCGTTGCGATGCCGTAGGCGATCGAGCGGTTGGACAACAAGCCGGTGATCAGGATTCGCTTACCTGCGAGAAATCCCATAACTTCTCCAATGATCTTCGAGATGGACGGGCACGTTTCGTGCAATGGCGTCCGGGTTGCGGCGCGCACCGCGCGGCGGCTGCTTTGCAGCAGGCTGACGACCGGCAAGACGGCGGTGCCGCGTACTGGAATGTCCGGATGGCTGGATGCCAGCCGAACCCATGTAAAATTGTCTCATAACTTGACCGCGCCGCCGAAGGCTGCGGACTATCCGATTCAGGTGGAGGACCCAGACCGGATGCATATTCGCGCACGTAGACCGCTTCAGGCGGCATGGCAGCGCTTCCGCACATTTGCGGCGCTGGGCTGTGGATTAGTAGCCCTGTGTACCGCGGGTTTTCCCTTGTCAGCCGGAGCCGCCCATGGCTTCGCACAATATGGCGGCCTCAAGTATCCCGCCGACTTCACCCATTTCGATTACGCCAACCCGGACGCGCCGCGCGGCGGCACGCTGACGCTCGCGAACCCGGACCGCCGCACCAGCTTCGACAAGTTCAATCCGTTCACGCTCAAGGGTACCTCCGCCCCGGGCGTGAATGCGCTGATGTTCGAGTCGCTGCTGATTGCCAGCAGCGATGAAACCGCCAGCGCCTATGGCTTGCTGGCGGAAGACGTGACCGTGGCGCCGGACGAACTGTCCGTTACCTTCCGCATCCGGGCGCAGGCGCGCTTCAGCAACGGCGATCCGGTGCTGGCCAGCGACGTCAAGTACTCCTACGACATGCTGATGAGCAAGGCATCCAGCCCCGGCTACCGCAGCATGTGCACGGATGTGAAGGCCGTCACGGTGGTGGACCCGCGCACGGTGCGGTTCGATTTCAAGCAGCGCAATATCGAGCTGCCGCTGATTGTCGGCTCCTTGCCGGTGTTCTCGAAGAAATGGACCGCCACGGTATCGTTCGACAAGCTGACCTTCGAGGATCCGGTGACCAGCGGGCCCTACCTGATCGAGCGCTACGATGCCGGGCGCGGCATCACCTTCAAGCGCGACCCGTCGTATTGGGGCAAGGACCTGGCGGTGCGGCGCGGTACCTTCAACTTCGACCGGGTGGTCTATCGCCTGTACAAGGACGAGACCGCCAAGCTCGAAGCCTTCAAGGCGGGCGAGTTCGATGCCATCGTCGAGTACAAGGCCAAGAGCTGGGCCAAGAGCTATGAGGGCAAGCGCTTTTCCAACGGCGAACTGCTCAAGACCGATTTTCCGCACCGCAACGGAGCCGGCATGCAGGGCTTCGTCATGAACATGCGCAAGCCGATGTTCCAGGACGTGCGGGTGCGGCAAGCCCTGATCCTGGCGCTGGATTTCGAGTGGCTCAACCGCCAGCTGTTCTATGGCGCGTATCGCCGCCTCGATAGCTGGTTTTCCAACAGCGAGCTGGCCGCCAGTGCCACGTTCGACGGCCGGCCCGGCCCCGGCGAGCTGGAACTGCTGGAGCCGATGCGCGCGCAGCTCGCGCCCGAGGTGTTCGGTCCCATCGTCTCGCAGCCCGCCACCAATCCGCCGCGTTCGCTGCGGGACAACCTGCGCGATGCGCGCCGGCTGCTGGCGCAGGCCGGCTGGACGTACGAGGATGGTGCGCTGCGCAATGCCAAGGGCGAGCCCTTCGTCTTCGAGTTCCTGGACGACGGCGGCGCCATGAGCCGCGTCATCACCACCTACGTGCGCAACCTGGAAAAGCTGGGCATCGAGGTGAACCAGCGCACCACCGATTTCGCGCTGTACCAGAAGCGGCTTGAAGACTTCGACTTCGACATGGTGTCGATCCGTTTCCCGGATTCGCAGAGCCCCGGCAACGAGCTGCGCGACCGCTTCAACAGCGAGGCTGCCGGCACGCCCGGATCCGACAATCTGTTTGGCCTGAAATCGCCGGCGATCGACCGCTTGGTGGACAATGTCCTGCACGCCCATACTCGCGAAGAACTGGTCAACGCCGGGCGGGCACTGGACCGCGTGCTGATGCACGGCTACTACATCGTGCCCAACTGGTATAGCGCGTCGCATCGGGTGGCCTACCGGAAGGAGCTGATCTATCCGCAGCGCCTGCCGTACTACTACACGGCCGAAGGCTGGATCCTGAGCAACTGGTGGCGCGCCGACACCAAGCCGGCCGCTCAATAAGCGCGACAAGGAAACAAGATGCTCGCCTATCTGCTCAAGCGCGTACTGCTGATGATCCCGACCCTGCTCGGCGTCATCACGCTGACGTTCGCGGTGATCCAGTTCGTGCCGGGAGGGCCGGTCGAACAAATGATGCTGGAGCTCAAGGGACGGGGCGGCGGTGGCGGGGAGGCCAGTGGCGGCGGTGCCGAATATCGCGGCCGGCGCGGCGTGGACCCCGACAAGATCAAGGAGATCCAGGCCCTGTACGGCTTCGACAAGCCGCCGCTGGAGCGCTATTTCATGATGCTCAAGCGCTTCGCCCAGTTTGACCTGGGACAGAGCTATTTCCAGCACCGCAGCGTGTGGGAACTGGTGAAGTCGAAGATGCCGGTCTCGGTCAGCCTGGGTCTGTGGACCTTCTTCCTGACCTACCTGATATCGGTGCCGCTCGGGATCTCCAAGGCGATCCGGGCGGGCAGCCGCTTCGATGTCGTGACCAGCATGGTGGTACTGGTGGGCTATGCCATTCCCGGCTTCGTGCTGGGCGTGTTGCTGCTGGTGCTGTTCGGGGGCGGCACCTTTGTGCAGTGGTTCCCCTTGCGCGGCCTCACGTCGGATAACTGGGACCAGCTCACGCTGATGGGTAAGGTGATGGATTACCTGTGGCACCTGGTGCTGCCGATCACCGCCTCCGTGGTGGGTAGCTTCGCCGTGGTCACCATGCTGACCAAGAACGCGTTCCTGGAAGAGATCCGCAAGCAGTACGTCCTGACCGCTCGCGCCAAGGGGCTGGCGGAGCGGCGCGTGCTATGGAAGCACGTTTTCCGTAACGCGCTGATTCCACTCGTGACCGGTTTCCCGGCGGCCTTCATCGGTGCTTTCTTCACCGGCTCGCTGCTGATCGAAACCTTGTTCTCGCTTGACGGGCTCGGCCTGCTGTCCTACGAGGCCGTGTTGCGGCGGGACTATCCTGTCGTGCTGGGCACGCTCTACCTGTTCACCCTGATCGGCCTGGTGACGCGGCTGATCTCCGACGTTTGCTATGTGATGGTCGACCCGCGCATCCACTTCGAGGCGGTGCACCGATGAAATTCAGCTCGCGCACGCTCCCCAATGGGCTGCCGCATTCCCCGTCGCCGCGCCAGCGCGCCTGGCAACGCTTTCGCCGCAATCGCCTGGGCTACTGGAGCCTGATCCTGTTCGTCGCCATTTTCCTGCTGAGCATGGTCGCCGAGACCTTGTCCAGCGACCGGCCGCTGGTGGTGAAGTACAAGGGTGAGTGGTATTTCCCCATCGTCAAGACCTACGCCGAGAGCACGTTCGACGGGGACTTTCCCACCAAGGCTGACTATCTCGATCCGTTTATCCGCGATCGCATCACCAGCAACGGCAATTTCGCGATCTTCCCGCCCAACCGGTACTCATACGACTCGATCAACTATTTCTCCAAGGAGCCCAACCCGGCGCCGCCTTCGGCGGAGAACTGGCTGGGCACCGACGATCGCGGGCGCGATGTGCTGGCGCGGCTGCTCTATGGGTTCCGCGTCTCGGTGCTGTTCAGCCTGGCGCTGACGTTGATCGGCGTGGTGATCGGCACCTTGACGGGCGCCCTGATGGGATTCTTCGGCGGGCGCTTCGACCTGATCTCGCAGCGTGCCATCGAGATCTGGAGCTCGATGCCCGAGCTCTACCTGCTGATCATCTTCGCCTCGATCTTCACGCCGAGCCTGGCGCTGCTGATCATCCTGCTTTCGCTGTTCGGCTGGATGGGTCTGTCCGACTATGTTCGCGCCGAGTTCTATCGCAACCGCTCGCTTGACTACGTCAAGGCGGCGCGGGCGCTGGGACTGTCCAATGTACAGATCATGTGGCGCCATATCCTGCCCAACAGCCTGACGCCGGTCATCACCTTCCTGCCATTCCGCATGAGCGCTGCCATCCTGGCCCTGACCAGCCTCGACTTCCTCGGCCTGGGCGTGCCGCCTACCACGCCGAGCCTGGGCGAGCTGCTGGCGCAGGGCAAGGCCAACCTCGATGCCTGGTGGATTTCCTTGTCGACCTTTGCCGTGCTGGTGGTGACGCTATTGCTGCTGACGTTCATGGGCGACGCGCTGCGCGACGCCTTCGATACGCGCCTGGGCCTGGCCCAGCTGCGCGGCCGTGTAGAGCCGAAGGCGCCGGAGGGTTCGCCCGCGGCCGAGGCGGCGTCATGAGCGCACTGCAACAAGCCACGCAGGCCACGCAGGCTACACAAGCCAGCGCGATGGACCCAACGCAACCCGCGCAAGCCAAAGGCGATGCAGGCGGCCCGCTGATGTGCATCGACCGCTTGTCGGTCACCTTTGGCCATGGCGAGGATGCCACCCGGGCGGTGCGCGATGTCAGCTTCGACCTGCGTGCCGGCGAGCGTTTCGCGCTGGTGGGCGAGTCCGGCTCGGGCAAGACGGTCACGGCGCTGGCCATGCTGCGCCTGGTGGAGGACGCGCGCTACCAGGGCTCGGTGCGCTTCGAGGGGCGCGACCTGCTCAAGGTGTCGGAGCGCGAGATGCGCGGCATCCGCGGCGCCGACATCGCCATGATCTTCCAGGAGCCGATGACCGCGCTCAACCCGCTCTACACGATCGGCAACCAGATCGTAGAGACGCTGGCGCTGCATGAGGGCCTGGACCGGCGTGCGGCGCGCGAGCGCGCCATCGCGCTGCTGGAGCGCACGGGCATCAGCGACGCGGCGCACCGTTTCGACAGCTTTCCCCACCAGCTTTCGGGCGGCCAGCGCCAGCGCGCCATGATCGCCATGGCGCTCGCCTGCCGGCCCAAGCTGCTGCTTGCCGACGAGCCCACCACGGCGCTGGACGTCACCATTCGCGTCCAGATCCTGGAGCTGCTGCGCGACCTGCAGGCGGAGTTCGGCATGGCCGTCATGCTGATCACGCACGACCTCAACCTGGTGCGGGCCTTCGCCCAGCGGGTGGGGGTGATGGAGAAGGGCGTGCTGGTCGAGGTGGGCGAGACCGCCACGGTCTTCGCCGCGCCCCAGCACCCGTACACCCGTAAGCTGATCGACAGCCGGCCGCGCCGCGAGGTGCTGCCGCTGGTGCCGCTCGCGCCGGTGTTGCTGGAGGCGCGCGGCTTGTGCGTGAACTATGCGCGCAAGCGCCGCGGCCTGGCCGGGTGGTTTGGCCGTGACCAGTTTGCCGCGGTCAAGGACGTGAATTTTGCGCTGCGCGAGGGTGAGACCATCGGCATCGTGGGCGAGTCGGGCTCCGGCAAGACCACGCTGGCCCATGCCGTGCTGAACCTGCAGCGCCGCGGCGCCGGGGATATCCAGTTCCTGGGCAAGAGCCTGGACGAGGTCTCCCGGCGCGAGCGCAGCACGTTGCGATCGCGCTTGCAGGTGGTGTTCCAGGACCCGTTCGGCTCGCTGTCGCCGCGCATGACCATCGAGCAGATCGTGGGGGAGGGCCTGGCCTTGCACCAGCCGGGCCTGTCGCGCGATGCCATGCGCCAGCGCGTCACCGAGGCGCTGCGCGAGGTAGGCATGGACCGCACTGCCCTGGGGCGGTATCCGCACGAGTTCTCCGGCGGCCAGCGCCAGCGCGTTGCCATCGCGCGCGTGCTGATCCTCAAGCCGCAGGTGCTGGTGCTCGACGAACCCACATCGGCGCTCGACGTGTCCATCCAGCAGCAGGTGCTCGCGCTCCTGTCGCAGCTGCAGCGCAAGTACAACCTGAGCTATCTCTTCATCAGCCACGACCTGGCGGTGATCCGCGCCATGGCGCACCGGGTCATCGTGATGAAGTCCGGCGAGGTGGTCGAGGCGGGGGATACCGAGGCTGTCCTGGGTGCTCCACAGCACGCATACACCCGCAAGCTCATGATCGCGGCCGAAATTGGTGCGAGCGACCCGACGCTGCCACAAATTGGTGCGGCCGAACTCAGGGTGTCACCCGATTGACCTGCGGTTGACATAATCAAACTGAGAAAGCTTCTGCGACTTTCGTCGTATAGCCTTGATTGCAAAGCCTTTTATCTGAATTTTGTAACGAACTTTGACATGTGGATGACAACCTTATACCATCCGGCGAGAACTAATTTCGGGGGTGGTTCGCGCGTCTCTTATGCGTGTGGCGAGTGGTTTGCATCACTTGGTCCGCTTTTTGCATGCGAGTCATCCCATTGATTTCAAGCCCGCCCGGTGTGTTTTCCCAGGCCTGGTCTAGAACGATTCATCAGGAGAACCAATGCAGCGAATGCTTCATTCCCTGGCGCGCGGCGCCGTAGGAATTGCCATTGCCTGCGGTGCCACTCTATCGAATGGAGTGCTGGCTGATACGGTCTTCAAGGATCCCGACGCCCGCATCGACGCACGTACCGAACTGAGCGCAGAGCCGCATCCGGAAGGCAAGCGCGGCTTGCTCTCTTCGGTCATGAGCTCCACCAGCCATGTGGCCAGCAAGGCCGGCGACCTCGTCATGAACGCCCTCGGGCTGATCGGCGTGCGCTACCGCTTTGGTGGCAACAGCCCCGAATCGGGCCTGGACTGCAGCGGCTTCGTTCGCTACGTGTTCAACGACACCTTTGGCTTTGTGCTGCCGCGCCGCTCGGTTGAAATGAGCCAGGTCGGCACCACGGTGGCTTCCAACGACCTGCGTCCCGGCGACCTGGTGTTCTTCAACACCATGCGCCATACCTTCTCGCACGTTGGCATCTACATCGGCGACAACAAGTTCGTGCACGCGCCGTCCACCGGCAGCAAGATCCGTGTCGACGACATGCGCGCCTCGTATTGGGTGACGCGCTACAACGGCGCGCGCCGTATCGACGATGCGCCGCAGGACAGCGGCAGCGCCAACAACCTTGGCAATATGGTCGAGACCCTGAAGCGCTTCGACCCCAGCGCTGGTGGCCGTTCGCTCTACGGCGGCTGATCGACAGGCGGACGCGGTCCGCACAGGTCAAAGAAAAAGGACTGCCACGCAGTCCTTTTTCCATTTTCTTCATGGGTGCCGCCGCCCGGCGGCACGTGCGCCCGCCCTTACTGCGCGGCCACCGTCCCGGCGGGCCGCAGCCGAGCCTGGGCCAGCTTGTCGCGCAGGCTCGCCATCACGGCGGCGGCGGCTTGCTCGCCAGCCAGGATGGCGCGGTTGCGTGAGGCGAAGTCGCTGCCGCCCATGTCCGGCAGGTCGGGGCGGATCACCACGTCGGCCCGCGCCAGCGCCATCTTGCTGATCGACTGCCCCATGATGGCGGTGGTCTGCAGCAATACACCGCTCTGGCCGTTGCTCTTCTGGCTGGAAGGCTCGGCGGAGATATTCACGGCGATCACGAAGTCCGCGCCCATGGTGCGCGCGGAATCCACCGGCACGGGCTCGACCAGTCCGCCGTCCACATAATCATGTCCCTGGATCGAGACTGGCTGGAACACCCCCGGCACGCTGCTCGATGCGCGCACCGCCTGGCCCGTGTTGCCGCGCCGGAACAGGATCCCCTGGCCGGTCTTGAGATCGGTGGCGACGATGCCCAGCGGCAGCTTCATGGACTCGATCGGGCGATTGGCGATCAGCTTGTTGATGTAGTTCTGCAGCGCCTCGCCCTTGAGCCAGCCGCCGAAACGGGTGCCGAAGGGCAGGGCCCAGTCGGCGATGGCGGCTTCGTCCATCGTCAGCGCCAGCTTGTTGAGCTGGAAGCCGCTCATGCCTGAAGCGTAGAGCGCCGCGACCACCGCACCCGCGCTGGTGCCGGTGACGAGGTCCGGGTGGATGCCCTGGGCCTCGAGTGCCTTGATCACGCCGATATGGGCGAACCCGCGCGCGGCGCCCCCGCCAAGCGCGAGGCCGATCTTGATGGGACGAGGCGGCACCGCGGGCGGCACGGCCGGTGTTTCCGGCGTGGCGGTGAGGGTGCCCGGCTTGGGGCCAAAGGAACAGGCAGCCAGCAGCGCTGCCGCGCCGGCGCCAAGGAAGTTGCGTCGTTGCATGGATAACCGAGGGAAGAGAAATGGCGCAGTCGTCACAACCAGCGCGCGTGACGGCAGGAATATGCTGTCCGCGCTGGCCACGCGTCCCGCGCGACAGCATTCAGACCGGGCAGAGCATAAATGATTCCGCGCGGCTGGGCATTTCGAGGCAGGGCGGGGCGGGCTGCCACGCCCTGCTTGCTATAATGCGGCGATCCTACACCCCCCCGGCCTGCGCGCATTCGTGCGCGGGCTTTTTTGTTTCATTCCTATATGACACAACAACGCGTCCGCACCCGCTTCGCGCCGAGCCCGACCGGCTTCATTCACCTCGGCAATATTCGCTCCGCGCTCTACCCCTGGGCCTTTGCGCGCCGCATGAAGGGCGATTTCATCCTGCGCATCGAGGACACGGACGTCGAACGCTCTTCGCAGGAATCGGTGGACGTGATCCTGGAAGGCATGGCCTGGCTCGATCTCGATATCGATGAAGGCCCGTTCTACCAGATGGAGCGCATGGACCGCTATCGCGAGGTGGTCAAGCAGATGCTGGACAGCGAGCTGGCCTATCCCTGCTACATGAGCACCGAAGAGCTCGACGCCCTGCGCGACGCGCAGCGCGAGCGGGGTGAGAAGCCGCGCTACAACGGCTTCTGGCGCCCCGAGCCGGGCAAGGTCCTGCCGGCCCCGCCGGCCGGCGTGCAGCCGGTAATCCGCTTCAAGAACCCGATTGGCGGCAGTGTGGTCTGGGACGACGCGGTCAAGGGCCGGATCGAGATCTCCAACGACGAGCTGGACGACCTGGTGATCGCCCGCCCTGACGGCACGCCGACCTACAACTTCTGCGTGGTGATCGACGATCTCGATATGCGCATCACCCACGTGATCCGCGGCGACGACCACGTCAACAACACCCCGCGCCAGATCAACATCATCCGTGCGCTGGGCGGCGTTGCTCCCGTGTACGCCCACTTGCCGACCGTGCTCAACGAGCAGGGCGAGAAGATGAGCAAGCGCCATGGCGCCATGCCCGTGACGGGCTACCGCGACGAAGGCTATCTGCCCGAGGCCGTCCTCAACTACCTGGCCCGCCTGGGTTGGGCGCACGGCGATGCGGAAATCTTCTCGCGCGAGCAGTTCGTGGAGTGGTTCGACCTGGAGCACCTGGGCAAGTCGCCGGCGCAGTACAACCCGGAAAAGCTGGCCTGGCTGAACAACCACTACATCAAGGTTGGCGACAACGCACGCCTGGCCGGGCTGACCCAGCCGTTCATCGAGGCGCTGGGTGGCAAGGTGGAAGGTGCAAGCCTGGAAGGCGTCATCGGGCTGGTGAAGGACCGTGCGAATACCCTGAAGGACGTGGCGCAGGCCGCACTGCTGTTCTACCGTGGCGAGCCGCAGCCGGATCCGGCGCTCAAGGCGGAACACCTCAACGCTGACATCCTGCCGGCGCTGCAGGCCCTGGCCACGCGGCTGGCGGCGCTCACCGAGTGGAGGCGCGACGAGATCAGCGCGGCCTTCAAGGCGGTGCTGGCCGAGTTCGGCCTGAAGATGCCCAAGCTGGCCATGCCGGTCCGCCTGCTTGTGGCGGGGCAGTTGCAGACGCCTGCGATCGATGCCGTGCTGGAGCTGTTTGGGCGCGATACGGTGCTGCGCCGCATCCAGGCGGGGCTTGCCTGAAATAATTTGCAGAAAGTTCTGGCGGGGGCTTGCGCTCCCGCCAGGAATTCAGCATAATCTCGTTCTCCCTGCAGCGCGGACAAAAACCAAGCGGGCATAACGGATGGAAGCGATAAGAAGTAATCCCGCAGTAATGCGGATCGCAGAAAAAAGTTAAAAAAAGGGGTTGCAAAAAAGCAAGGTTGTTTATACAATCTTGTCTTCGCTGAAACGAAGAAACAAACGCGAAACGCAGTGGTAGTAAAAAGCAGTAGGCAGCAACGTAGTACCATGGGGCTATAGCTCAGCTGGGAGAGCGCTTGCATGGCATGCAAGAGGTCAGCGGTTCGATCCCGCTTAGCTCCACCAAAATGCCGGAAGTTTCGAATGCAGTAAATCGAGGCTTCCCAGGTGCGGTGAAGATCTGATTATTCAGGTCTTCGCAGTGCCAGACGGAATAAGTCGAAAGACAAGTTTCTGTCCCCATCGTCTAGAGGCCTAGGACATCACCCTTTCACGGTGAGTACAGGGGTTCGAATCCCCTTGGGGACGCCAAATAACGAACGTAACCAAACGTTCGGTTTGTCGTCGAAAGCATCGCTGTCGATGGCAAGCAAGAGTATGGAGTGGTAGTTCAGTTGGTTAGAATACCGGCCTGTCACGCCGGGGGTCGCGGGTTCGAGTCCCGTCCACTCCGCCAAAACTAAACCCGCATGGTTATGCCATGCGGGTTTTTTCTTTTGCTGTCCGGCATTCGCTCAGGCAGTTTCCGATAATCCCCGCTATTTGATTCGGCGCGCGCACGGTGGTGGCGCGGCGCATTATGTCCGGCCGCGCCTGCTAGCCAGGCAGGCATTATCGCGTCGTAGCCGGCGGCGGTCGGCCATGGCTCGACTATATGCCCTAGCCGCAGTGGAGATAATCCATCCGCCGCGCGTTCCAGGCTTGTTCAGCGTGCGCGGCGCCGGCTGACGGTGACGAAGTAGCGCACCAGCAGCGAGCCGGCGATGGCCAGGCTGATGCTGTTAGCCAGCCAGAACCCCGCGGCACCCCGTGTGAAGGCGGGCAGGGAGCCGATCAGGCCAAAGCCCAGCACGTAGCCGCCCCCCAGGCCGACGCCCCAGAGGGACACCGCGTAGATCAAGGTAGGCACCAGTGCGATCTTGTAGGCGCGCAGGATGAACGCCGTCATGACCTGTACCGCGTCGAAACCCTGGTAGAAGGCGATGAACAACATGAGAGGAAGGGCGGCGCGTACCACTGCCGGATCCTTGGCGTAGGCATGCAGCAGCGGTTCCCGCAGGATCCACAGCAGGCCGCCCACCATGATCGCCAGCGTTGCTGCCAGGCAGATGCCGCGCCGGGCAATGCGGCGTGCGCCGTCCTGGTCGCGCGCGCCGATGGACTGCGCGACCAGCGTGGAAGTGGCGATCGCCAGCGACAGCGGCAGCATGTAGGCCACCGCGCCGAGGTTGGCGATGATCTGGTGGCCAGCCAGCACCACGGTGCCCATGCGCGTGATGAAGATCGACATCAGCGTGAACGAGGTGATCTCGATCAGGTAGGTCAGCCCCATCGGCACGCCCAGGCGCAGCAGCGCGCGGATCGGCCGCGCCTGCGGCCATGCCCAGCTGGAAAAGATCTGCAGGGGGCGGTAGGCCGCGTTGCGCCGCAGGATCAGGACGCCAGAGATGCACCAGATCCAGCTGATCAGCGCCGAGGCCAGCGCGCAGCCCGGCCCGCCCATCGGCGCCAGGCCGAATCCGCCGTCGATAAACCAGGCATTGAGCGGAATCTTCACCACCAGCCCGACGAGCTGCAGCACGGTCACCATGACCGGGCGCGACAAGGCGTTGTTGAGCGCGGAGTAGATGCGAAAGCCAAGTGCGGCCGGCAAGCCGAATGCCTGGATATGCAGGTAGTGCGTGGCCTTCTCGACCAGCTCCGGCGGTGCCTGGGCAAACTCCAGCAGCGGGCCGGGGAACAAGAGCAGCAACATGCCGGGGATCGCCAGCGCCAGTCCCAGCCACGCGGCCTGCCTGACCTCGCTGCCGATTTCCGCCCCCCGCCCGGCGCCATGGAGCTGGCCGGCGATCGGGGCGAGCGCCTGCAGCACGCCCATCAAGCTGATGTAGACCGTGACGTAGATCGATCCGCCCAGCCCCACGGCGGCCAGGTCGATGGCCGAGGCCCGCCCGGCCATGATGGTATCGATCACGCCAAAGGCAATCACCGCAAGCTGGCCGACCAGGACCGGCGCGGCCAGCACGGAAATGCGGCGGATATCGTGGAACATGTTCATGCGGGCAGGCGCGGCGCAGTCACCTCAGGGGTGGCTCGGCAGCCGGCGCCCAGGCAGGCTGGGCCGGGGCGGCGCAACCCGGGACATATCGACCAGGCGATACATGCGGAAGCGCTCGTCGCGGTCGGAAGGGCGTCGGCCTTCCCAGATCAGGCGCCATTCGAAATGCGAGATGCTGGTGGGCTCGCCGTAGTCGACGGGATCGTGGCGCAGCAGGATGTCGCAGCCGTCGTTCGGGCCGCCAAAGCGGATGTGGCCGAAATAGGCAAACGAGGCCAGCTGCGCGTCGCCCATGCGAATCGGCTGCACGCAGTTATAAGCCGTGGGCAGCGCCATCGAGGCGGCCTGGGCCACATCGCGATAGGTCTTGCCGTAGTTGATCGATGGCATCCACAGCGTCATTGCCAGTACCCACATCAACGTGGTGCCCGCGGCCGAGATCACCACGGGGCGCCAGATCTGCTTGGGCGCGCGCGACAGGCGCCAGCGCACGATCAGGATCCAGGCTGCCGTCACCAGCAGCGCATAGATGATCGCGCTGACGGTGAAGTCTTGCTGGAAGCCCGGCAGCAGGCGGTAGATATTGGCGGCGATGCGCGGGGGCTGGCCCGTCGTCCTGGCGATCCACATGAACCAGACAAAGCCACCGAAGATGGTGAAGAACAGCAGGGCGAACCAGTCGATCGCGTTGATGGCGGCGCGCGTGAGCGTGGGCAACCCGAACGCGGCAAGCACGGCCATCGGCGGCAGCAGCAGGATGAACTGCACGTCGCCCGGCGAGCGCAGCAGGAACAGCAGCAGCAGCGGCGGCAGCAGCATCGCCAGGGGCAGCGCCACATGCGGCGCGCGGCGCATGCCCGACCAGCTCAGCCAGGCCCAGCAGGCAATCGGCCACACCGGCCAGGTAAACAGCAGCAGGTTGCGTGCGATGAAGTTGAGCGCGGTGGCGTTCGGTGCGCCGTAGGTGCGGCGATCGTAGCGCGACCACTCGCGGATAAAGGTCACGGCGTCGTTGTGGTCGGTCGCGCCCAGGTAGGCGGCGGCCATCCAGGCCGCCACCAGCGCCAGCGCCAGCGGTACGCTCGCGAGCAAGACGCGCGGCAAGGGCAGGGGCTTGCAGGCCAGGCCGCAGATGATGACCGACACCAGCAACACCAGCGGGATGACCGGCCCGCTGGACAGGGTCAGCGCACCCAGCCCGACGCCCAGCCAGATGCCGCCCTGGATCGGCTTGTCCAGGCTGCGCACCATGCCATACAGGCTCATGGCGACAAAGCAGACCTGGCCCACCTGCGGCGTGGTTTCGTGGCCGCGCATGGCCAGGCCCACGCAGGCCAGGAAAATCAGCAGGGCGCCGTCGGCCAGCGTGCGGCCGTAGTCGCGCGCGTTGGGCTGGCCGCCGAAGACATAGGCGAAAGGCTGCACCTCGGCGCGCCGGCCGAGCAGGTAGGTGGCGTACCAGATCAGCGCGCAGGTGCCAAAGTAAAAGAGTGCCGTGGCGATGCGCGACGCGTCCGGCGCGCCGAGCCAGCCGCCAAACAGCCGGATCATCAGGGCGCCAACCCAGAACACCAGCGGGCCGTCTTCGCCGTAAGGGCGGCCCACGATATTGGGCATCAGCCAGTCCTGGGTGCCTCCGGTGGCAAGTTGCCACATCACGCCGAAGCCGGCCGCATCCTCGTTTTTCCATGGATCGCGGCCGAACAGGCCAGCCAGGCCGTAGATGATGCAGATGGCCAGCAGCAGCGCGCGCGGAAGCGTGCCGGTGGCGGCTGCGGTCAGGTGGACACGGGAAGTCTTGGCTGCGCTCATTGATTGGTGGGGCTTGGGGGCGGCCGGGGCGGGCGCTTCCGGTTAGCTGCGTCCGGCGGCGCCGGTTGGTGCCGATCCAGCGGAGGCTGCAAAAGCAAAGAGGCAGCCGATGCTGCCTCTTTGCTTGGGTGCGCGGCGCCGGAGCATCTTGTCCGAGGCCATGCAGCGAGCGGGCTCGCGGCGAATTACTTCGCGGTGAGCTTGTTCAGCTTGCTGCCGAACTTCTGACGGAACTTCTCGACGCGGCCGGCCGTGTCCATGATCTTCTGGGTGCCGGTGTAGAACGGGTGCGATTCCGACGAAACTTCGATCTTGGCCAGGGGGTATTCCTTGCCGTCGCGGGTGATCGTGTCGCGCGTCTGGATGGTCGAGCGGGTCACGAAGCTGAAGTCGTTCGACACGTCGAGGAATACGACTTCGCGATAATTCGGGTGAATGCCTTCTTTCATGGTGTTTCCTTTCAGGTTGGGTAGCCAGTCCGTTGTTTGCCGTGCTGCTGCCGCTGCCAAGACTAAAAGCGCCAAAAGCTGGATGCGCTGATTGCACCGATTGCACTGGCAGCGTTGCGGCGAACGAACCACTTGCCGATAACGGACAATCCGGGATTATCGCAGAAAAACAAAATGCTGGGCAAGTTTTGAGTGCGCGATGCGCGGGGCGGACGAGGGTGCCGAAATATTGATCTTCGATCACATCGAGGCCGGGTCCTGACGGTAGAACGCCGCGAGCGAATCATAGAGGACCGGCCAGTGCCGGCGCAGGCCAGCCGGCTCGACAAAGAAGGTCTCCGAGGCCACCGCGAAGAACTCGCTCGGCGCCTCGCAGCCATACGGGTCGATCACCCGCAGCGCCGGCGGCAGCCGTTCCGGATGGTCCCAGGCATGGTCGGACTGCTGCTCGCATGCGTCGGCGAAGCGGTCGTATTCGGTGAGGAAGGTCTCGGCCCATTGTTCGCGGTCGATGCCCGGATGGAGCACGCGCGAGAAGGGCGGCACGCCGTCCGGTTCGCCGTCGAGCATGTCGAGCTTGTGGGCGAACTCGTGGATGACCACGTTGTAGGTGTCGTCGGGGTGGTGGGCGTGGCGCGCATTCAGTCCGGCGCCGGGCGTCTGCACATCGGGCCAGGAGAGGATGACCGGCCCATGTTCCCAGGCTTCGCCGCTGGCTTCCTCGACCACACCGTGCACCAGGCCGATCTCGTCCTCGACGGTACGGCGGATGACGAATTCACCGGGATAGAGCACGATGCCGCGCCAGCCGCGGTACCACTCGATGCCCAGCTTGAGGATGGGCACGCAGGCCTGCAGCGCCACGCTGGCCACCATGTCGTCGGTGAGCGGCAGGTCATGCGCGGTCGAGTATTCCTTGTCGGCAATGAACAGCGTGGCGAGCTCGCGCAGGGCGGCGAGATCGGCGTCGCCATAGCGCTGCACAAACGGCAGCATGGCCACAGTGTGCGTCCACAGCGCATCGGGGATCGCGTAGTGCTCGAGTTTGCGCACGCGCGAGCGCGCACGCAGGAAGTGGCTCAGTCGGCCGAACATGGGACTCCTGAAGGCACAGGGCGGAAATGCAAAAAGGGCGCGCCGAGGCACGCCCTTCCAGTGCAGTGCCAGCGCGCGAACCGCAGCGCGCGGCATAGCGAACGATCAGCCGCCTCTGCGCATCATATCGAAAAACTCGGCGTTGTTCTTGGTCGCCTTCATCTTGTCGAGGATGAACTCCATGGCCTGCACTTCGTCCATGTCCGAGATGAACTTGCGCAGCACCCAGACCTTTTGCAGGATTTCCGGCTTGATCAGCAGTTCTTCGCGGCGCGTGCCGGACTTGTTCAGGTTGATCGACGGATAGACGCGCTTTTCCGCCAGGCGGCGTTCCAGGTGCACTTCCATGTTGCCGGTGCCCTTGAACTCTTCGTAGATCACGTCGTCCATGCGGCTGCCGGTTTCGATCAGCGCGGTGGCGATGATGGTCAGCGAGCCGCCTTCTTCCAGGTTACGCGCAGCGCCGAAGAAGCGCTTGGGGCGTTGCAGGGCGTTGGCGTCCACACCACCGGTCAGCACCTTGCCCGAGGCCGGCACCACCGTGTTGTAGGCACGTGCCAGGCGGGTGATCGAGTCCAGCAGGATCACCACGTCGCGCTTGAGTTCGACCAGGCGCTTGGCCTTTTCGATCACCATTTCAGCGACCTGCACGTGGCGGATGGCGGGTTCGTCGAAGGTCGACGCCACCACTTCACCGCGCACCGAGCGCATCATTTCGGTCACTTCTTCCGGGCGCTCGTCGATCAGCAGCACGAACAGGTCCGCTTCCGGATGGTTGTTCGCAATCGCGTGGGCGATGTGCTGCAGCATCACGGTCTTGCCGGACTTGGGCGAGGACACCAGCAGGGCGCGCTGGCCACGGCCGATCGGCGCGATCATGTCGATGATCCGGCCGGTGATGTTTTCCTCGGCGCGGATTTCGCGCTCCAGCGTCAGCGGCCGGTTCGGGTGCAGCGGCGTCAGGTTTTCGAACATGATGCGGTTCTTCACCGCTTCAGGCGCTTGACCGTTGACCTTGTCCACCTTCACCAGCGCGAAATAGCGCTCGCCGTCCTTGGGGGTCCGTACTTCGCCCTCGATCGTGTCGCCGGTATGCAGGTTGAAGCGGCGGATCTGCGAAGGGCTGATGTAGATGTCGTCCGTGCTTGCCAGGTAGGAGGTCTCGGGCGAGCGCAGGAAGCCGAAGCCGTCCGGCAGGACTTCCAGGGTGCCGTCACCAAAGATGATTTCGCCCAGCTTGGCGCGCTTCTTCAGGATCGCAAACATCAGCTCCTGTTTGCGCATCCGTTGTGCGTTGTCGATCTCGAGGGTCGCGGCCATTTCGAGAAGCGCAGACACGTGAAGCGATTTGAGTTCTGTCAGGTGCATAGACGAGGGGTACAGAGGCGCCCGGACGGGCTGGACCTAAAGGAAGGGGGAGGAAATGAGCGAACGCTCGGGGAAGTTGTTGATGCCATCTTAGCACAATCCGGACGGTGCGCCAGGGAAGGCGCACGCACGTCGGATTGTGGCTACACCGGGGGGGCACCTGAAGGCGCCGCGCCCCGGGCAAGCGTCTTACAGATTGCCGTCGAGGAACGCGGTCAGTTGCGACTTGGACAGCGCGCCGACCTTTTGCGCGGCAACCGCGCCATTCTTGAACAGGATCAGCGTGGGGATGCCGCGGATGCCGAACTTGGCCGGCACTTGCTGGTTCTCATCGACGTTGATCTTTGCGATCTGCAGCTTGTCGCCGTAGTCCTTGGCCACTTCGTCCAGGATCGGGGCGATCATTTTGCACGGACCGCACCATTCTGCCCAGAAATCGAGCAGGACGGGCTTGTCTGACTGGAGCACGTCAGCGTCAAAGGAGGCGTCGCTCACATACTTGATTTGTTCACTCATGGCGGAAAACCTCTGGTTTCGCTCAGTTTAATTTGAAGGCGGGATTTGCCGAACCGCTACATTACACGAGTTTGCGCATCCCCGTAGGCAGGCGCCTCACCCGGTGCAGGCCGGCCCGAGCGACGGGACAGCCAAGATAGGCGGGATGCTGCTGATATGTTACCAGTTGATGGGAATTCAATACCTTGCCCGCCAACCTTACGGTGCGCTGCCGTACGCGGTGATAAGACCGGCCGGTGCGGCGGCGTGTAGTGCAATTCTGCCCGCGAAGCCAAGCCTGGTGGGATGATTGTATTAATCGGCGCAAGAGCTTTTATCAATCGGGAGGTGCGTCGAGGCTCGCCGCCAGGCGGCTGGCGTGTGACGTATCGATAACGTTCCTTGTGTTTGGACACCCGGTGCGCCGGCCTTGCGAGAAGCGCAATCCCATGCGATGCAAAGGTCGCGCGGCGCCACCGGACGCGTAGAATAGAATCATGCGCCCGGCCTCGCGCCCGGCGCCTTCCCGCGCAACAGACAAGGCTACAGACCATGACGCCAGACACCCCTTCCAAGCCGGATCCGGAGCAGCCTCCCGAAGTGGAACACTTGAGCGACGCGCTGGATCACATCAATGCCGCGGTCGAACAGGAGAGCATTGCCGGCGGCGCGGCCAAGGGCCTCCTGTACAGCGTCATCGAGACCCTGGGCGCGCTGATAGGCGACCCCGACCTGCCCGAGCACGCGCGCTCCGGCTACCAAGGCTTGCTGGAGACCGCGCGCGAAATCCGCACGCGCCTTGAAGGCGGCAGCCACTGAACGCTCTCCGGGTATTCCCGCGCTTTTCGCGCATCCCGATGCGCGATGCCCGGCTGCGCGCGCTGACCGCCGCGCGCTTGCTTGCCATGGCATCCGATCCGGCCGTCACTCTCGCTTCATGACCTCGCTGCAATTTCGTCCCGGCCCCGACTTCCTTGCGCAGGCCGCCGCCGCGGCCTGGTATTTCCTCGACCATTGCGGGGAGCAGCAAGCCGCCGCGCATGTGGTGGTGCCCACCGCTGCGCAGATCCCCGGCGTGCGCCAGGCGCTGGATGCCGCCGCGCGCGCGGCCGGCAAGCCGCGGCTGCTGCCACGCGTCGTCACCATTGGCCACTGGCTGCTCGACCTGCCGCCCGACCCGATCCCGGTGCGCAGCCATGCGGCGCGGCTGCTGGCCGTGCAGCAGGCCATCCGCGCGCAGGACTGGCTGCGGCGCGCATTTGGCGCGCAGACCGAGGCCGCGGCATGGGGGCTGGCGCAGACGCTGCTCACCATCAGCGACGAACTGAGCGCGCGCTGGCTCGACGACGACGCCATCCGCGACGAAGATGTCGATGGGGACGACCGTGCGGCCCTGCTGCAAGGCGCGCTGGAGCGGACCTACGCGCATCTGTCCTCCCGCTTCCTTGGCGAGGAAGCGCGCATCGTCATGGCCTTCTGGCAAGCCCTGTCCGGACCGGACGATCCGCTGCCGGCGCGCCGCCGCACGCTGCACCGGCTGGCCCAGCACCTGGACGGCCCGGTCATCTGGCTCGGGCCAACGCCGCCCCGGCCGATCGAGGAAGCGTTCCTGCGGCAGGCTGCCGAGCTCGTGCCGGTGATCCGCATCGGCTATGACTGGACTGCGCAGTCCGCGCAGGCGCAGGGCAGCGGTCTCGATGCCGACATGGGCGAGGGGCAAGGGGAGTACGACTGGTACGACACCTTGCTGGCGCTGTGGCCCGAGGCGCGGCTGCCTGGCGCGAACGAAGCCGCCGCGCGCCGCGCGCCGCGCGGTCTG